>NZ_JAKJSE010000033.1:0-78768 GCF_050336585.1 Enterovibrio makurazakiensis | reverse complement strand
GGTCCGTAGACATCATGCGGTATTAGCAGTCGTTTCCAACTGTTATCCCCCACGTCAGGGCAGGTTCCCAGCCATTACTCACCCGTCCGCCGCTCGTCATCTTCAAAAGCAAGCTTTTGAAATGTTACCGCTCGACTTGCATGTGTTAGGCCTGCCGCCAGCGTTCAATCTGAGCCATGATCAAACTCTTCAATTAGAATTTTGTTGTCACTCGAAAGTGACGCTCAATGAATACTGAATTACTTTTTTGCCCGTAGGCAAAGCTGCATTGACTGTGTTGATAGCATTACTCCGAAGAGTTCAACCATCTTGGGTCACTCAGTTCATTGATAAATCTTATGTCTATCAAGTACGAGTGCCCACACAGATTGTATAGGTCAAATTGTTAAAGAACGTTGACTGTAGAAGCAGCTCTTTTCGAGTCGTCTTCTCATCGTCAGGGCTGCGAATTCTACGCTGCCAGGCGATGAAGTCAAGAAGAAATTTTGAGATTTTTCAACGTTGCTTTCGCAACCTTCAAAACGTCTTGTTGACTCCCTTCAACCGCGAGAAGCACTGGGCTTTTCCGTTGAAGCAGGCGGGCATTCTACTGATTGAGCCGTTAACGTCAAGCGTTTATTTTCAATCAATTTTGAAGCCGTTTTCGCCGTACTGAGTGGATGGTAGCACTTGAATCATGTGCCGCTCTCCGTGTCAGTGAGGCGGCATTATAGAGAGCTTTGAGATCTTGGCAAGGGCTATATTGAAGTTTTCTGACAAAAACGAACCGTTCGAACAAATTTCACCCTAAACGCTATTAAAATGCACAAAATTGCTTTGAAAAGCCCTTAACACGCTCCCAGTTAGTGTATTCCACCTCTTTACTTGCGTCCGTTTCCCCGCCAGTCATCTTCATAATGAATTGAATCATGATGCGATCAAAGAACCGATAACGGGGGTAATACAATGCACCAGCAAACACATCAATAAGTTCTGGCTGCCAAGGAGACAATTTCAGAAACTTCTGGACATAAACGCTACCCTCGGGCGTATCTTTCCCAGGTTTACGTGCAGTGAGGTTTACACAGAAAAAGGCAACTTTCCCAGAGTTGAGTTTAGAAAGGTTCTTTTCAATGAATTGGTATAGCTTTTTATTAAGGTGTCCATAGCGAATAGATGCACCAATCATGACTTTGTCATACTGCGTAAAGTCGACCTCAGGCTTCTCATGCAAATCCACCAGCTCACACTGATATGTAGCTGCCAATTCTTTTTCGATAAAGCGTAGAATTTTTACAGTCTGTCCTTCACGGCTAGAGTAAAGAAGAAGGGCCTTTTTCATAGTCATACCTATTGCGTGCTAACAGTAGCGTTAGCTTCGCCAAAATGTGGGAGTAAAGAGGACAAGTAACGTGAAGACTTCTAGTCGACCAAATAGCATGGAAAGAATCAGCACCCATTTAGCACTGCTATTTACATCACCAAAGTGAACGGCAACTTCGCCAAGGCCGGGCCCCAAGTTATTTAAGGTCGCCGCTACTGCAGAAAACGCACTCAACTCATCCATCCCAGTTGCTATAAGAGCAAGCATACAAAGGACAAACACCAGCGCATATGCTGAAAAGAAGCCCCAGACCGCATCAACAACCTGCTGTGGTAGCGCTTTATTACCCACTTTGATGGTGTATACCGCACGCGGGTGCACAAGACGTTTTAATTCACGAGAACCTTGAAGTGACAACAGTAAGATGCGAATCACCTTCATACCACCACCCGTCGATCCCGCGCACCCCCCTATAAAGGAAGAGAAAAGAAGTAAAACTGGTAAAAACAACGGCCATTCAGAGAAACTCGTTGTGGTGTAACCTGCTGTCGTCGATATAGACACGGTTTGGAAGAGCGCTTGGTTGAAAGCCTCAAATTCTGAATCATATGTACCATGGTCTAACAGCATGCCAAATACGATCGCCAGAAGAATAATTTGAATAACGATAAAGGCACGAAATTCTGGATCTTTAAAGTAGAAGCCTGGGTGGAGCTTCCCACTGGCAAACGCCGCAAAGTGCAACGAGAAATTACACGCAGATATAAAGAGGAAAAATACGGTGATGAAGTTAATCGCCGAACTGTTGAAATGGCCAATGCTGGCGTCATGAGTTGAAAACCCGCCAATTGCAACCGTTGAGAAACTGTGGCTTATCGCGTCAAAAACCGACATTCCGGCCACCCAATAGGCAGCCGCGCACGACACCGTCAAAGCGAGGTAGATATACCAAAGCGCTTTGGCCGTTTCCGCAATTCGCGGCGTCATCTTGCTATCTTTTACTGGCCCTGGAATTTCAGCACGGTAGAGCTGCATACCACCGATACCCAATACGGGTAGAATGGCGACAGCCAAAACAATGATCCCCATGCCGCCGAACCACTGTAAAAGTTGACGGTAAAATAGAACTGCTTTCGGTAAGTCATCTAGTCCAACAATGACTGTTGCCCCGGTAGTAGTCAGACCTGAAAAGGATTCAAAAAAGGCATCTGTCACTGACATATTGGGCTGCTCAGAGAGCATAAAGGGTATTGAGCCCGCGCTTCCGATAACTGTCCAAAACAAAACAACGATCAAGAAACCATCTCGTGCTTTCAGCTCATGCCGATACTGCCGGTTCGGAAACCATAGCGAGCCGCCACCAGCAAGCAAAAGGAAGAAAGTGAGAACGAAAGGAAAACCTTCACCATCACGATAAATGAACGCCACCACTGCTGGTGCCAGCATGGTGATACTAAATAGTGCCAGGAGAAGCCCGACGATACGGATAATTGAACGAAACTGCATAGCCTAAGAGGGCTCAATCCTTGTCTTCAGGTGAAAACCTGAATCATAAGTTATCATTTAGCCCGGCCACTCTTACCTGACCGCGAGTACGGTTTACAATTTCACTCGCCATCTGATCGGCACTCCGTGCATCCACTTCCACTGTCATCAACACATTATGGCTGAATTCAGCATTAACCTGAACCGCGTTATGGGATGCCAATATAGATTCTATCAAGGCAATGTGAGGGTATTCACAGCTTAATGTGAACTGGACCGTAATTGCCTTTTCAATTGTTGTCAGTTTTGTCAGCGCTTGCTGAACTCCGCCGCCATACGCTTTTACTAACCCTCCGGTTCCGAGCCGGATACCTCCATAGTAGCGTGTAACGACTGCCGTTATCTCTCCGACGCCTGAACCTGTGAGCTGAGCCAATATAGGTTTCCCTGCCGTGCCTGAAGGCTCGCCATCATCACTAAAACCCCAGCTCATTGAATCATCAGGGCGACCTGCCACAAAAGCCCAACAGTTATGACGAGCATCGTGATGCTTCGCTTTTATCTCAGCAACAAAGGATTTTGCACTTTCTATCCCTGACGTGTGCGCAAGATAAGTGATAAAGCGACTTTTTTTAATTTCCTCTTCTGACACCACCGCTGTGACAGGGATCAGATAAGGGGCGATATTCATTTCAAAGACCTATGATTGAAAAGGCGCAGGATATTAGCACAGTAAATGCTCCATATGGCGAACTGCTTTTGTCCGACAGCATACCCTCTCACGCTAGATGAGAAGTAGATCAAACACAGAATTCAAACAATCGTTTAACATTTTGTTTGCCTTTTCGGTTGGTGCGGCTCAGACTAGTGAGAGCTGGTCTTACCAGATCGAAACCCTACTTAACGGTAAACCAAATACCAGACGCAGAGCTGGCAATACGGAGATAGAACATGATTTACCAAGGTGACACTCTGTCCGTACGCTATCTGGAAGATGGCCTCGCGGAACTTAATCTCGACGCACCAGGTTCCGTCAATAAATTCGATCGTGCAACGCTTAAAAGCTTGGCTGAAGCACTCGATGCACTCGAATCAAAGACCGATATTCGCGCACTGCTGCTCACATCAGCGAAGTCAGCTTTCGTTGTCGGTGCCGATATCACCGAATTTCTGGATATGTTTTCGAGCCCAGAAGAAGAGCTCGCACAATGGATTGCCGATGCTAATGCCGTTTTCTCTCGCATCGAAGACCTTCCATTTCCAACTATTTCGGTCATCTCTGGCTTTGCCCTTGGTGGCGGGTGTGAATGCATCCTCTCCACTGACTTTAGAATTGCTGATAGCACCGCACGTATAGGCTTACCTGAAACCAAGCTGGGTATTATTCCTGGATTTGGTGGCACCGTTCGTATGCCACGCCTTATTGGCGCAGATACCGCTATGGAGCTCATTACAGCAGGCAAAGAAAGCAAAGCAGATGCCGCGCTAAAGTTAGGGCTGGTTGATGCCGTTACTGCGCCAGATGATCTGCGTGATGCCGCCCTCGCTCTTGCCCAACAAGCCATTGATGGCAAGCTTAATTGGGAACAGCGCCGCTCACAGAAAAAAGCACCGCTTCAACTCAACAAAATGGAAGCAACCATGAGTTTCACCATGGCCAAAGGCATGGTGGCACAAGTGGCAGGTCGACATTACCCTGCGCCAATGGCAGCGGTTATTGCTATCGAAGAAGCGTCTCGCTCAAGCCGCGATGAAGCACTGCTGATTGAAAGTAAGCACTTCGTCAAACTCGTAAAAGGCCCCGTTACCCAAGCATTGGTTGGCCTCTTTCTTAATGATCAGTTTCTTAAATCCAAAGCCAAGAAAGCGGCTAAAGAAGGAAAAGATACACAACATGCTGCAGTACTAGGTGCAGGCATCATGGGCGGTGGCATTGCGTACCAGTCCGCAAGCCGTGGCGTGCCAGTTTTGATGAAAGACATCAGCCAAGCGTCATTAGAAATGGGCATGAAAGAAGCGTCAAAACTACTCAACAAACAACTTGATCGCGGGCGCATCAAAGGCGCCAAGATGGCTGAAGTGCTTGCCTCTATTACGCCTAGCTTACATTACGCCGGTATAGAGCAAGCAGACATCATCGTAGAAGCCGTAGTTGAAAATCCGAAAATTAAAGCGGCGGTATTAAGTGAAGTGGAAGGCTTGATCAGTGAAGATGCGGTTCTCACATCAAACACCTCTACAATCCCTATTGATTTGCTCGCCAAATCACTCAAGCGTCCAGAGAACTTCTGTGGCATGCACTTCTTCAACCCAGTACATCGCATGCCATTGGTTGAAGTCATTCGCGGTAAAGATACCTCCGATGAAACCATCTCTCGCGTCGTTGCTTACGCAGCAAAAATGGGCAAAAGCCCTGTGGTCGTTAATGACTGCCCAGGCTTTTTCGTCAATCGCGTTTTGTTCCCGTACTTTGCTGGCTTTAGCTTATTACTTCGTGATGGCGCTGACTTCACCAAGATAGATAAAGTGATGGAGAAGAAATTCGGCTGGCCGATGGGCCCAGCTTACCTGCTTGATGTTGTCGGCATTGATACGGCTCATCACGCACAAGCTGTCATGGCCGAAGGTTTCCCTACTCGTATGGCAAAAGACTATCGCGATGGCGTCGATGTCATGTTCGAGCAAAATCGTTACGGCCAGAAAAATGGTGTAGGTTTCTACAAATACTCGATTGACCGAAAAGGTAAACCGAAAAAAGACGTCGATGCCGATGTCGCGCCGCTACTCTCTTCTGTGGTTGGCAGCGAAACAAGCTTCAGCGATGACGAAATCATTAATCGCATGATGGTACCGATGATTAATGAAGTGGTTCGCTGTTTAGAAGAAGGCATCATCGCCACACCTCAAGAAGCAGACATGGCGCTGGTATATGGCCTTGGCTTCCCTCCATTCCGTGGTGGCGTATTCCGCTACCTAGATACCATTGGGCTACAAAACTACGTTGCGATAGCAGACAAGCTGGCCAACCTTGGCCCTGCCTATGAAGTTCCGCAAGGTCTTCGAGAAAAAGCAACGAAAGGCGAAGGGTATTTCGATGCCCAACGACAGTCAGCCTAACCAACACGGATATAGATTAAGAGGGAAATACCATGAAAAACGTTGTGATTGTCGATTGTATTCGAACCCCAATGGGCCGCTCCAAAGGCGGCGCATTCCGCAATGTTCGGGCCGAAGATTTATCGGCGCACTTGATGCGCTCACTGCTCGTGCGAAATCCGCAACTCGATCCTTCAGATATTGAAGACATCTATTGGGGTTGTGTACAGCAAACGCTCGAGCAAGGTTTTAATATTGCCCGTAACGCCGCCCTACTGGCTGGCATTCCACATTCAGTCGCTGCTACAACGGTGAATCGCTTGTGTGGTTCATCGATGCAGGCATTGCATGATGCCGCACGCGCCATCAAAGTTGGTGACGCAGATGTTTGCTTGATTGGTGGCGTAGAACACATGGGCCATGTACCCATGACCCATGGCGTCGATTTCCACCCTGGCATGTCAAAATCCGTCGCAAAAGCGGCAGGTATGATGGGGTTAACCGCGGAAATGCTTGGTCGTATCCACGGGATTAGCCGAGAACAGCAAGACGAGTTTGCGGCGCGTTCTCACAGACGCGCTTATGCCGCCACACTAGAAGGTCGATTCAAAAACGAAATCATGCCAACCGAAGGTCATGATGGAAAAGGTGGATTGATACTTGTGGAGAATGACGAAGTGATTCGTCCGGAAACCACGGTTGAAACCTTGTCAGGTTTACGCCCCGTGTTTGACCCTGCCAATGGTACTGTCACTGCAGGTACCTCTTCGGCCTTATCAGATGGCGCATCAGCCATGCTTGTGATGAGCGAAGACAAAGCCAAAGCCTTAGGTTTACCGATTCGAGCACGCATCCGCTCAATGGCAGTAGCAGGCTGTGATCCATCAATCATGGGATATGGACCGGTACCAGCAAGTCATAAGGCACTGAAACGCGCAGGTGTCACAATTGACGACATTGGTATGGTTGAGCTTAATGAAGCTTTTGCCGCGCAATCATTACCGTGTGCCAAAGACCTCGGTTTACTGGACAAAGTCGACGAGAAAGTGAACCTAAATGGCGGCGCAATCGCGTTAGGTCATCCGCTTGGCTGCTCAGGTTCGCGTATATCGACTACGCTTATCAATCTGATGGAACACAATGATGTCGAACTGGGCCTAGCGACCATGTGCATCGGTTTGGGACAAGGTATTGCGACGGTCTTCGAACGCGTCTAATTCCCCAGTAAACCCAACCTCATTAAGCCGGGCTCATTGCTCGGCTTTTTCTATGTTAAACACCAGCAATAATTTATGCGAAAAACACATAGATAAAATGAGTTAGTTTCATTATTTTCATATCCTGTTTAGTTCTACACTGTACGCATATTGATAAACATCTATTTCTCTTCCCCTTTCCGGAGGACACGCCATGTTCAAAGCTCTCGTACTCGATCAAGCAGACAAAGTCACCACCTCAAGTATCCAAGAATTGGAAATCAGCCAGTTACCAGAAGGTGATGTATTGATCGACGTTGATTACTCATCATTGAATTACAAAGATGGCCTCGCTATTACCGGCAAAGGCCGCATCGTTCGTGGTTTCCCAATGGTACCGGGTATCGACCTTGCAGGCACCGTCGTTGAATCAACAGATTCACGTTACACCACAGGTCAGAAAGTCGTACTGACTGGTTGGGGCGTGGGTGAAGGTCATTGGGGTGGTATGGCACAAAAAGCACGTCTAAAAGCTGATTGGCTCGTCCCACTGCCAGAATCTCTGTCTGGCGACCAAGCAATGAAAATCGGCACCGCAGGCCTAACTGCAATGCTTTGTGTGCAAGCACTTCAAGACGCAGGCATTACACCAGAGAAAGGTGAAGTCCTTGTCACTGGCGCAAGTGGCGGTGTTGGTTCAGTAGCTGTGACGCTGTTAGCGAAGTTGGGTTACCAAGTAGTTGCCGTTACCGGTCGCGCTAGCGAAAACGGTGAATGGCTAAAAGCACTGGGCGCATCACGCATCGTTGAGCGTAGTGAGTTTGATGACGCAGGACGTCCACTTGAGAAACAACTTTGGGCAGGCGCTGTAGATACTGTTGGTAGCAAAATGCTCGCACGCGTATTGGCACAAACCGATTACGATGGTGCAGTGGCAGCTTGTGGACTCGCCGGAGGTTTCGACTTACCTACCACTGTCATGCCTTTCATTCTTCGTGGCGTGAAGCTACTTGGTGTCGATTCCGTTTACGCACCGTTTGAGCGTCGTCAACAAGCGTGGAAACGCATCTCTGAACTCCTACCTGCAAGCTACTTCGAACATGGTTGTTCTGAAATCAGTTTAGAACAGGTCGCGGAAGCTGCAGAAGCTATCACTAACGGTCAAATTAAAGGCCGTGTGCTGATCAAGCTTTAATATATCCAGCCAGTTCGTAAAAACGGAGCCTCGTGCTCCGTTTTTTATTATTCTTTTAGACCAAACCCATATCCTGAATTCGACTAGAGATAAGTTTGCCACACTCCTCCTTGATCAAATTTCGAAGCCAAATCTGAGCCGCGGAATGATCGGTTCTCGGGTGCCAAATCAGCGAATAATCAAATGGCTTAAATGCGAATGGTAACGGCTTGCTAACTAGGTCATATTTCTCGCCCACCAGATAAGCGAGGTCGGCAGGTACAGTGATAATCAGAGGTAAACTGTCTAACATCGCAATCGCTGCCTCAAGATGATAGGCACGAAGAGCAAGTTTAGGTGCAGGGTAGCCGCGTAACGCTCCATCAATTAGCGCTTTCACTCCATCACTGATCGCAATCACTGCATGGGGATAAGTCAAATAGTCATCCAGCGAGATCTCTTTTTCTGCCAAGGGGTGATTTTTCCCCACCAAACACAGCACACTCACTAAACCCAAGATATCAGACTGCAACGGATCGACTTGCCCTGTTGGACGACAAATCGCGAGATCGCAACCCTCACTCGTTAACTGACGCATTAATTGATCATGTTGAATCGGAGCAAACTCAAGCGATAAACCAGGTGCTTCTTCATAGATACGAGGTAATGCAAACGGCAGAATTGTTTGCATCGCATAATCCGTTGTGGCGATTTTAAACTTTTGGGTACATTTCGCGGGGTCAAACTCTTCAGGAGATAATACCGTTCTTAGAGCATCTAATGGCGCCGTCAGTGATTGATTGAGCTCGAGCGCTTTCTGAGTAGGAATTAACTGCTGACCATGACGAGTAAACAAAGGGTCGTCGGTTAAGATTCGCAATCGACCAAGAACACGACTCATGGCAGATTGACTCAAATTAAGGCGAATAGCTGCCTTACTGACACTTCCCTCTTCCAGCAATACGCGCAAGGCAATCAATAGATTTAGATCGCGGCGATAGATGTCTTCGAGTTCCATAATTGGCCTAACAAATGGTAAGTTCGGCTAGTATACTGACGTTAGATTCGAAGCGGCAATTGTCATTGTAATTCGCCCGCAATCAAAGTTAACAAAAGCACAACATGGCGTTCTGTTTGTTTGCGCTTCTCGCTTTTTATCTCACCAAATAACAGGCAAAAAAAATCCCGCATAAAGCGGGGAAGCCCAAGAAAACTGGGTGTGAGTGTAGTCGATGAGTGAGTTAGCGTGCTGTGTCACTTTGTTTAGTTTGACCAAACACTGCGGTTAACAACATGTTAAATAAACTACACAATTAATTTACAAATCCAAGCCCTTGTGATTATTTTGTCTTCATAAATATGATCAGGGTTATATTTTTTATGTGATAGATGAATATGAACTCAGAATTTGGAAATCCGGATCACCTTTTAGACGCTAAAGGTCTGCGCTGTCCTGAGCCAGTGATGATGGTGAGAAAAACAATCCGCAACATGTCAGAAGGCGAGACTTTGCTCGTAACGGCTGATGACCCATCGACGACACGAGATATTCCGAGTTTCTGCCGTTTTATGGATCACACTCTGATCGCTCAAGAGTTGGATTCGGCGCCTTATCGCTATTTGATCCGAAAAGGCCTGGCGTAATATTTCCGCATAAAAAAAGCAGCCGAGGCTGCTTTTTAGCGTCTGGTAATTAGTAAGACGACACTTGCTCTATCTCATTCAACCGCCGCCTCAACGATGCATTTTCCCGCTCAAGTTCCTGCACCGATTTTTTCATGGGCAGTATGTAACGAATCCGTACCGTTGAATCAACAGATAAGTAAGTGGTCACTATTGCACCAACAACCATGGGAAGCCACATATCGGTTAACAGCATGCCTAGAACATTTAAAGCAAGTGCTGTATGAAATAACCACCATTGGCTCTTAGGACTGATTGCGAGAAACCTGTCCATAACACGCTCCTTCATCACGATCAAACTACCTTCAAATTATCATGAACCATGCGACTGAGGTGCGTAAAGTGTCACACAATCAGGCAGTGTCATGACAATTTAACGGGTCACAAAAGTAGCAATCGCTAAGAACGCAAATAGAGCAGCAGTCACATACCGTACGATGTTCAACGGCAGCGCATTGGCGGCTTTTTTTCCAAGCAAAACCACGGGGACATTCGCCAACAGCATACCCACAGTGGTACCTATGATAACCATCAGGAGCGCTTCACTGTACTGGGCCCCCAACACCGTCGTGGCAACCTGTGTTTTGTCCCCTATTTCAGCGATAAAGAATGCGATAAAGCTGGCGATAAATGGTCCGCGACTTGAAACACTTTCATCATCATCAAGCTTATCGGGCACTAATATCCACAATGCCATAACGGCAAAGCTCGCAATCAATACCCAACGCAGTACGTCAGGAGTCAGATAGTCAGCCACAACCACGCCTAACCAGGCCGCTAATGAATGGTTGAGTAATGTCGCAAAGAAAATGGCCAAGATGATGGGTAAAGGTTTGCGATAGCGACTCGCAAGTAGCAGAGATAACAGTTGAGTTTTATCACCAATTTCCGCCAGTGCGACAGTGGTGATAGAGATGGCTAGAACGCTCATTATTGTCTTCCGAGGCGAGGTTTATAATCGATAACAATGACAAATCTCACGCCCCGCCAAGTTCGTGTGATATGTCATTGGTCTCGTCAAACCTACGTTGCCGTATGTCGTCATTACCATGAAGCATTGTGGCTTCAACTATGTTGATAATGACCTCGCTAGCGCGAGAGACTACTCCCCAAGAGCGGGCGCATTTTATCCTCAAAAGTGAGACAATTTCAATCACCTCAATTTCAACGCGTCGAGTTCTGTCACTCCTATCGCGCTAGACGGACAAAAAACCGCCATCAGCGCTACTTATCCCACGACTAGCGCGTTATAATTGCGTGTTATTTTCCATTCATTTATTAACTGCGCGAACCTGACGATGCATAAATTCGACGTTAAAACTTTTCAGGGCATGATCCTCGCGCTGCAGGATTACTGGGCCCAACAAGGTTGTACTATTGTACAACCGCTCGACATGGAGGTAGGTGCTGGCACCTCTCACCCAATGACTTGTCTGCGTGCAATCGGCCCCGAGCCAATCGCAGCAGCCTATGTTCAACCTTCACGTCGCCCGACTGATGGCCGTTACGGTGAAAACCCTAACCGTCTTCAGCATTATTATCAGTTCCAAACCATTATGAAGCCGTCTCCTGACAACATTCAGGAACTGTACTTAGGTTCGCTGCGCGTACTAGGCATCGATCCTGAAGTTCATGACATTCGCTTCGTAGAAGACAACTGGGAAAACCCGACATTGGGTGCTTGGGGTCTTGGTTGGGAAGTCTGGTTGAACGGTATGGAAGTGACTCAGTTCACTTACTTCCAACAAGTAGGTGGCCTTGAGTGTAAGCCTGTGACAGGTGAAATCACTTACGGTATTGAACGCCTAGCCATGTATATTCAAGACGTAGACTCCGTCTATGACTTGATTTGGACTGATGGCCCATTCGGTAAAGTGACCTATGGCGACATCTTCCACCAAAATGAAGTAGAACAGTCGACCTACAACTTCGAACACGCAGATGTAGACTTCCTGTTCACTTACTTCGACCAGTGCGAAAAAGAGTGTAAAAAACTGCTTGAGCTTGAGAAGCCACTACCGCTTCCTGCCTATGAGCGCATTCTTAAAGCAGGTCACGCCTTTAACCTTCTAGACGCACGTAAAGCCATTTCGGTGACTGAACGTCAGCGCTACATCCTACGTATTCGCAACCTGACTAAGTCTGTTGCTGAAGCGTATTACGCCTCGCGTGAAGCCCTTGGTTTCCCAATGTGTAAAAAGGATGAGGAGAAGTAAAATGGCGAAGAATTTCCTGATTGAACTTGGTACTGAAGAGTTACCACCAACACAGCTTCGTACCTTAGCTGAAGCCTTTGCAGCGAACTTTGAGCAAGAGCTTAAAGACGCTGAGCTAATGCATGAAGGTATTAAGTGGTATGCCTCTCCTCGTCGTTTGGCATTGAAAGTGTCTGCACTCGCAGAGCAGCAAGCTGATAAACAAGTTGAAAAACGCGGTCCTGCTGTTTCTGCTGCATTCGATGCAGAAGGCAATGCAACCAAAGCTGCGCAAGGTTGGGCTCGCGGATGTGGCATTACCGTCGACCAAGCTGAACGTCTGAAAACAGACAAAGGCGAGTGGCTGCTGTTTAAACAAGACGTGAAAGGCCAAGACACTAAGTCTATCGTTGTCGCACTCGCAGACAAGGCACTTGCTAACTTGCCAATCGCGAAGCCAATGCGTTGGGGAGACAAAGATACCCAATTCATCCGTCCAGTGAAAACGTTAACGATTTTGCTTGATGACGCGTTGATCGAAGGCAGCATCATGGGCGTGGCATCTGGCCGCACCATCCGTGGTCATCGCTTCATGGGCGAAGCCGAATTCACCATCGACAATGCCGATCAGTACCCAGCAATTCTGGAAGAACGCGGTAAAGTGATGGCGGATTACGAAAAGCGTAAAGCTATCATTGTCGCTGATGCTCAAAAAGCCGCAGAGCTGGTTGGCGGTATCGCTGATCTAGAAGATGACTTGGTTGAAGAAGTCACCTCTTTGGTTGAGTGGCCTGTCGTATTGACGGCAACTTTTGAAGAAGAGTTTTTGAAAGTCCCTGCTGAAGCCTTGGTTTACACCATGAAAGGTGACCAGAAGTACTTCCCTGTTTACAGTGAAGACAAGCAGCTTCTGCCGAACTTCATCTTCGTCTCTAATATCGAATCAAAAGAGCCACGCCACGTTATCGAAGGTAACGAGAAAGTTGTTCGCCCTCGCCTAGCGGATGCGGAGTTCTTCTTCAATACCGACCGTAAGCGTCCTTTGATTGACCGTTTACCGCAATTGGAAACCGCAATCTTCCAAAAGCAACTAGGCACAATCAAAGACAAGACCGACCGCATTACGGAGCTTGCTGGTTACATTGCTGGCAAGATTGGTACTGATGTTGAAAAAGCAAAACGCGCAGGTCTTCTTGCTAAGTGTGATCTAATGACCTCAATGGTCTTTGAATTCACTGAGACGCAAGGCGTGATGGGCATGCACTATGCGCGTCACGACGGCGAAGCAGAAGAAGTGGCTGTTGCGCTTAACGAGCAGTACATGCCACGTTTCGCTGGTGATGATTTGCCTAGCAATGGCGTTTCTTCAGCGCTGTCGATGGCAGATAAGCTAGATACTATCGTGGGTATCTTCGGTATTGGCCAAGCTCCAAAAGGCTCTGATCCGTTCGCGCTTCGTCGAGCATCATTAGGTGTGCTGCGTATCATCGTTGAATACGGTTATGACTTGGATCTGGTCGACCTTGTTGCCAAAGCCAAATCGTTATTCGCGCAAGAAGATGGAACAAGCCGCCTAACTAACGATAACGTAGAGAACGACGTTATCGAATTCATGTTGGGTCGTTTCCGCGCTTGGTATCAAGACGAAGGCCACAGTGTAGACGTGATTCAAGCAGTTCTTGCTCGTCGCCCTACTCAGCCAGCAGACTTTGACCAACGCGTTAAAGCTGTGACTCATTTCCGCTCTCTTGATGCTGCAGAATCACTGGCAGCGGCAAACAAGCGTGTGGGTAATATTCTGGCCAAGTTCGAAGGCCAACTACCAGCAGTTATTGATACAACTCTTCTCGTTGAAGATGCAGAAAAAGCACTGGCAGATAAAGTTACGTCTTTGGTTGATAGTCTTGCTCCGTTATTTGCGGCAGGTGATTACCAAACCGCACTGACGCAAC
Organism: Enterovibrio makurazakiensis; assembly: GCF_050336585.1. Classification (NCBI taxonomy): domain Bacteria; kingdom Pseudomonadati; phylum Pseudomonadota; class Gammaproteobacteria; order Vibrionales; family Vibrionaceae; genus Enterovibrio; species Enterovibrio makurazakiensis. The sequence continues at coordinate 64,684 of NZ_JAKJSE010000033.1, read as the reverse complement.
TTGCAGACCTTCGCGAGCCTGTAGACAGCTTCTTCGATAACGTTATGGTCATGGCAGAAGATGAAGCGCTTAAGGCAAACCGCCTAGCATTGTTAAACACCCTTCGTAGTCAGTTTATGAACGTTGCAGATATTTCTCTGCTCCAGAAGTAAGCGCGTCAACGATCAGAAGCCTCGCATCATTGCGGGGCTTTTTTATATCTGCTTCCCAAGGAAATGTTCCACGTGAAACATCATTCTCTGCGTGCCTTTCTAATTTGTTAGGAACGGTAAACTATCGATATAATCCAAATTCTAAGCTTCTCAGAAAAAGCGTTAAATCTGCGTTCATTTTGAACAGCGATTGCGGTATGTTTGACGGATCGCAACAGACCATAAATAAAGGACTAAGGTTTCGCACGTATGCAGTTTTCAAAATTTGGAACCAAGTTTTCTCAACACTCTGGCATTACACAATTGATGGATGATCTAAATGATGGCTTAAGAAATCCAGATGCCATCATGCTGGGTGGTGGCAACCCAGCAGCCATCCCTGAAATGACCCATCACTTTGCTGCGCTTAGCCAACAAATGCTAGACGATGGAACACTCGTTGCAGCGCTATCAAACTATGACGGTCCACAAGGTAAAACTGCATTTATAGAATCACTAGCCACAATGCTGAGTGACACCTACGGATGGCCAATAACAAGTAAAAACATCATGCTGACAAACGGCAGCCAATGTGCCTTCTTTTACTTGTTTAATCTCTTTGCCGGTCATTACAACGATGGAAGTTTTAAGAAGATTCTTTTGCCATTAACACCGGAATATATTGGATATGCAGACTCAGGTTTGTCTCATGACATGTTTACTAGCTTTAAACCCACCATCGAGTATTTAGATAATCGCCAGTTTAAATATCATGTGGACTTTTCATCCCTTGAGATTGATGAGTCAGTCAGTGCCATCTGTGCTTCCAGACCAACAAACCCTACCGGTAATGTCCTAACAGATGATGAGATCGCTCAGCTTGATGTTCTGGCTCGAAAACATAATATTCCACTCATCATCGACAACGCTTACGGCGTGCCATTCCCTAATATCATTTTTGAAGACGTAAAACCCTTTTGGAATGAAAACACGATTCTCTGCTCTAGCCTTTCAAAGTTAGGTTTACCAGGTGTTCGATGTGGCATCATTGTCGCCGCAGAAGAAACGATCACAGCCCTGACGAATATCAACGGGATCGTGAGTTTATCTCCCTGTGGCGTTGGCCCTGCACTAGCCACTGAAATGCTGAAAAGCGGCGACCTGATTCATCTAAGCGAATCTGTTATAAAGCCGTTTTACCAAGCCAAGGCACAGCGAAGTGTAGAGCTTCTTCAGAATGCAATTGCGGATCCTCGTTTCAAAATTCATAAACCTGAAGGCGCTATTTTTCTGTGGCTTTGGTTTGATGAACTGCCAATCACAACAAAAGAACTTTACCAGCGTTTGAAAGCAAGAGGCTTACTCATTGTTCCAGGTGAATACTTCTTTATTGGCTCAGACAGTGGGTGGGAACATACACGTCAATGCTTACGAATGAACTATGTTCAGGATGATGAGAAGATCCAAAAAGGCATCGAGATTCTCGCCGAAGAAGTTCAAAAAGCCTATCTTGAAGGGTAATGTTTCACGTGAAACAGTGAGCGAAAAATCCTAACTATTTGAGAGCCAGTTATTCACTAACTGGCTTCATATTTCAAGCATCCCCCTCCGATCTCGCTATTATCAATCGCAATATTTCTACTGACATCTATTCGACATTGTTCTCAGTTCATCTAGCTACGCTCACTTCCCTGAGCAACACTAAGATAGAGTGACAAGTAGACGTTGGCGGACTCGAACAGCGAATATCCATACCTCATTAGACTTTCAGCGCGGTCACTGGACATTTGTAGAGCCATAGCTTCGTGAACATTAAACGCGCTATCTCGATGAGAATGAAATTTGAAAAAATGAGGCCATGAGCCTCGGTTTAATTAATAGTGAGACAAAGCGAGACCCATGATCACGAGTTCCACGTGAAACATTTCTGTGTCTTCGTATCAGGGCGGTTAGCAATGGGTGAATTAGAGATCGACATTGAAGTAGAGGGTGGATTGATATCAGGAACTCTTGTCGCTGACGAACAATTCAACAACAGTGATGTTTCAATAATAATCGGGGATCTGGCCCTACAGATAGAAACGGCAATCAAAAGGCTTTGCGAAATCAAAAGTTATAAATGATATCCACCAGCCTTCTAAGCCACCAATACGTCAGTTTTCTTTTCGATAAACGAGGGGTTGGTAGATCATATATCCCATCGCTATCAGAGTCTGATCTCACCATTGATGTGTATATGAAAGATGTACATACCATCATTCAAACACTTTCAGATGTAAACGGCTTTAGGATATTTAATCTTATCGGGCATAGTGAAGGTGGGCTCATTGCTTTACTCGTAGCGCAAACGACATGTATAAATTCGTTACTACTGATCGCAACGCCTGCCCTTCTTTTGCTGAAAACCTCATCAGGCAATATCAATTACGCGCACCACAATATACCAAACAAGTTAAAGCTATCCTTGAGTCCATAAACCAGGGTAAGGATATTCAATATGGCGATGAACATTTAGACGTCGTATTCCGACGTTCCGCTATTCCTTATATCAAGTCATGCTTTTTTATCGACCCGCTGACAATAGCATCAACGTTGAACAGACCCATACATGTCATACAAGGTAATAACGATCTTCAGGTTGGACTAACCAATGGGATGGGATTTGAAGAGGTTTTGGGGAAAAATCATGTGCAGCTAACAATTTGTGAAGGCATGAATCACGTCCTGGTACATTCATCCAAAGATAAAGACCAAAACATCGATACATGCAATGATCCTACTCTACCAATACACGTTAAGCTTTAACGTGCATTTTTTAAGCTCTTTAGCTTTATATATCAATAAGTTAAAGACATAGGTGACGCTACGTAAAAAAAACGCCGCTAATGCGGCGTTTGATACACAATTTTCAAGCAGCGAACGCTGTAAATGAAGAACTAGACGTCCAAGTTTGCTACTTTTAGTGCGTTATCTTCGATGAACGCACGACGTGGTTCAACATGATCGCCCATCAAGGTCGTAAACAATTCATCAGCTGCAACCGCATCTTGAACAGTAACGCGCAACATGCGACGTGATTCAGGATCCATCGTCGTTTCCCAAAGCTGATCAGGGTTCATCTCACCTAGACCTTTATAGCGTTGACGAGAAAGACCTCGGTTCGATTCTTTAATCAGCCATGCCAATGCATCAGCGAAGCTCTTCACTGGCTGCTTGCGCTCACCACGTTGAATGTACGCCGTATCATCAAGCAGACCATCAAGTGCTTCAGAAAGGTCTGCGATACGCCCGTACTCTTTCGAGTTCAACAGATCGTAGCTGATAAGGTATTCATGGTCGACACCGTGAGTGCGCACAATAAGTTCTGGCTGATAAGCGTTATGTTCTTCATCAAACTTAATGACTGAACTATATTGGCTTTCACCCGACGAGTTCTTATTAAGAACCGCAACGATATTATCAATCCACGCCTGAACGTTTGATTCGTTCTGAAGTGCATCAACAGCAAGACGTGGTTGGTAGACTAACTCATTCAATAGAGCAGACGGGTAACGACGCTCCATACGTGAAATCAACTTCATCACACCATTGTACTGCTTGATGAGATCTTCAAGTGCCATACCGCTAAGTGCAGGAGCATCTTGGTTAACAAACAATGATGCATTTTCAAGTGCAAGGGCAACTTGGTATTGCTCCATCGCTTCATCGTCTTTGATGTATTGCTCTTGTTTGCCCTTCTTCACTTTGTAAAGTGGTGGCTGAGCGATGTAGATATAACCGCGCTCGATCAGTTCAGGCATTTGACGATAGAAGAAGGTCAACAGTAGTGTACGGATGTGCGAACCATCGACGTCAGCATCGGTCATGATAATGATGCTGTGGTAACGTAGCTTGTCTGGGTTGTACTCATCACGACCGATACCACAACCCATCGCCGTGATCAGCGTGGTCACTTCTTGTGAAGACAGCATCTTGTCGAAACGCGCTTTTTCTACGTTAAGGATTTTACCTTTAAGTGGAAGAATCGCTTGGTTCTTACGGTTACGACCCTGCTTGGCTGAACCGCCAGCAGAGTCCCCTTCCACTATGTATAGTTCAGACAATGCTGGGTCTTTCTCTTGGCAATCTGCAAGCTTACCTGGCAGGCCACCTAAATCTAATGCACCTTTACGGCGTGTCATTTCACGTGCTTTACGTGCAGCTTCACGCGCGCGTGCTGCATCAATGATCTTGGTACAAACGATCTTAGCGTCTTGAGGGCTCTCAATCAGGAACTCACTCAATTTTTCGTTCATTGCAGACTCAACCGCTGACTTCACTTCTGAAGAAACCAGTTTGTCTTTTGTTTGGCTTGAGAACTTTGGATCCGGCACTTTTACCGAAACAACAGCCGTCAGACCTTCACGAGCATCATCACCGGATGTAGCTGCGTTGGCTTTCTTCGAATAGCCTTCTTTTTCCATGTAGCTATTGAGCGTACGCGTCAGCGCTGCACGGAAACCAGCGAGGTGTGTACCACCATCACGCTGTGGAATATTGTTGGTAAAACAGTAGATATTCTCTTGGAAACCATCGTTCCACTGCATTGACACTTCAACCGTCACGCCATCTTCACGCTCATGTTCGAAATGGAACACAGACGGGTGAATTGGAGTTTTGTTACGGTTCAAGTGCTCAACAAACGCACGAATACCACCTTCATAAGTGAAGTGGTCATGTTTGTCTTCTTCGCGCTCGTCAGAAAGACGAATAGACACGCCAGAATTCAGGAATGACAATTCACGAAGACGTTTAGCAAGAATCTCGTAATGGAAAAGAAGATCAGTGAAGGTTTCGCCAGATGGCCAGAAACGGATGCGAGTTCCCGTTTCGTCTGTATCGCCAATCGGGGCGAGTGGCGCTTGAGGAACACCATGAACATACACTTGCTGGTGGATTTGACCATGACGCCAAATAGTCAGCTCAAGCTTCTCAGACAAGGCGTTAACAACCGATACACCTACACCATGAAGACCACCCGATACTTTGTACGAGTTATCATCAAACTTACCGCCTGCGTGAAGTACCGTCATGATAACTTCAGCCGCTGACACGCCCTCTTCTTCGTGGATATCTACAGGAATACCACGACCATCATCTTTTACTGAAACGGAACCGTCTTCGTGGATAGTCACCACGATATCATTACAATGACCAGCAAGAGCTTCATCGATAGAGTTATCGACGACCTCAAAGACCATGTGGTGCAAACCGGTACCGTCGTCAGTATCACCGATGTACATCCCCGGACGCTTTCGTACTGCATCCAGACCCTTGAGTACCTTGATACTCGATGAATCGTAATTGTTGGACATTGAGTTACTCTCGCTTAATTTATTCTGCGGCTATTTTACCGTGTTCCACATGAAACATCTTACTATTTTCGTCGGACATTTCAGCGACCTGATCGGCACTAATGGCACTTACAAATACTTGCGCACCGGTGGCTTTTAACTGCTCAGCCAAGAGCGCCCGACGCTGACTATCCAGCTCAGACGCAAAATCATCTATCAGATAGATGCATTGCTTACCTTTATCTTCAGTAAGCTGTTGGCCCTGCGCTAAACGCAGTGCACAAACCATCAGTTTGAGTTGGCCTCGAGACAAAACGTCTTCAACCGGCGTATTGTTAATACGCAAGCGTAAATCCGATTTGTGTGGGCCACTGACGGTATAACCGAGTTGCTGATCTCGAAGGAAGTTATCCTTCAGCAACTCAGCGTAATCTGTCTCTTTTTCCCAGCCGCGTGTGTAGCTGAGTTTTATTTCATACTCGGGCAAAAATGCCTGACACAAGGCTGATGCACGTGCTGCCAGCTTGGCTATATATTCACGTCGCCACGTATCAATTTGATTCGCTAACGGGGCTAATTCAGCATCCCAATAGCTTAATTCTCGATAACTTCTGGCTGTCTTCAACAACGCATTTCGCTGCTTGGTAAGTCGCTTAACACGAGACCAAATAGGGTAAAACTGAGGTTCCACATGAAACACTCCCCAGTCGATAAAAGCACGACGAAACTTTGGCCCCCCTGTCAGCAACTCAAACCCCTCGGGGGTGATAAGTTGCATCGGCAAGACTTCCGCCAATTGCACGAGCTTTTGCCCTTTCTCTTCGCCAATTTTCACATCAGCTGAGCCGTCGCGATTTTTCTGAAGGCCAATAGGCAAAACTCTGTCTGAATCAGGTGTACTTACACGTCCATGAACGACCAACCGGTCTTGTTGGTATCGAATCACTCGCCCAGTTAACTGGCTTCGAAACGAACGCCCATGGCCTAGATAGTATACCGCCTCTAGAACGCTGGTTTTACCGCTACCATTAGCCCCGACAAGAAAATTGAAGCCTGATGACGGGTTAAGGTCACAGGCTTCGATATTTCTCAGATCATGAATAGATAATCTGGTAAGCGCCATATTAAAGACGGATCGGCATCACCACATACATGGCATCGTCACTGTTACAGTCTTCAACGAGCGTACTTGCGGTACCATCCGACATTGAAAAACGGACTTGGTCACACTTCAAGGTATTGAGCACGTCTAGCACATAGCTAACGTTAAAACCAATCTCGAGATCGTCGCCTTGGTAGTCAACATCAACAAACTCTTCCGCTTCTTCCTGCTCAGGGTTATGCGCTGAAATACGCAACTGACCGTTGCTCACGTTCAGGCGCACGCCGCGAAACTTCTCGTTAGATAAGATTGCTGCACGTGATAAGGCTTGGCGTAATTCATCGCAGCCCGCTTCCATCGTTTTGTTCGTCGATTGAGGCATCACACGGCGATAATCGGGGAATCGGCCATCAACCAATTTAGACGTGAATATAAACTGGTTAACTTGAGCGCGAATATTGGCACTACCAATTTGAATGGTGACCGGTGCATCAGGTTGATCGAGCAAGCGCATCAGTTCGGTGACGCCTTTACGCGGAACAATCACCTGCTGGTTGTCTAAACTCGTTTCTAGCGCAGTGGTACCCACCGCCATACGGTGTCCGTCGGTTGCAACACTACGAAGCGTTGTACCGTCTGTTTCTAACAGCATGCCATTCAGGAAATAACGCACATCTTGGTTTGCCATTGAGAACGCAGTGCTCTCAATCAAAGCGCGCAAATTACCTTGAGCCAAGGTGAATTCGACAGTGCTCTGCCAATCTTCAATGTTTGGGAAATCATCAGCAGGCAAAGTCGATAACGTAAATCGACTACGCCCGGATCGAATTACCGCACGATCGCCTTCTGCAGCGAAGTTGATCGGCGCGCTATCAGGCAAACCACGACAAATATCGAGGAATTTGCGTGATGGTACAGTGACAGCGCCATCTTCCGACTCGCCATCTAATGCTATCGATGCAATCAACTCAACTTCAAGATCGGTACAAGTCATCGAAAGCTGACCAGACTGAACCTTCAAAAGAATATTACCGAGAATCGGTAACGTTGGTCGTCCCCCTAGCGCACCAGATACCTGTTGCAGGGGCTTTAAAAATAGGTCACGTGTAAGAGTAAATTTCATATTAAGACGACAGAGTCCGGATCAAGTTGGAATAATCTTCTTTTATATCGTGGCTTTCTTCGCGCAGCTGTTCAATCTTTCGGCACGCATGAAGTACCGTAGTATGATCTCGACCACCAAATGCGTCGCCAATTTCTGGAAGACTGTGGTTAGTGAGCTCTTTTGACAGGGCCATCGCCACTTGGCGAGGACGCGCTACTGAGCGACTGCGTCGTTTCGACAACAAGTCAGCCATCTTAATTTTATAGTACTCAGCGACAGTCTTCTGAATATTATCGATCGTCACGAGTTTTTCTTGCAATGCGAGCAAGTCACGCAGGGCTTCACGAACGAAATCAATGGTAATCGCTCGGCCAGTGAAGTTAGCATTTGCTATCACTCGGTTAAGCGCACCTTCTAGCTCTCGTACATTCGAACGCAGACGTTTTGCGATGAAAAATGCCACTTCATCAGGCAGGCGAATATTATGTCCTTCCGCCTTTTTCATCAAAATCGCGACGCGAGTTTCAAGCTCTGGTGGCTCAATGGCAACCGTTAGGCCCCAGCCAAAGCGAGATTTCAACCTATCTTCTACACCACTGATCTCTTTTGGATAGCGATCAGAGGTCAAAATGATTTGCTGGTTACCTTCCAACAACGCATTAAAGGTATGAAAAAACTCTTCTTGGGAACGCTCTTTATTTGCGAAGAATTGGATATCATCGATCAGCAATGCATCAACACTTCTATAGTAGCGTTTAAACTCTTCAATCTGGTTATTCTGAAGCGCTTTTACCATGTCTTGAACGAAACGTTCAGAGTGCATATACACCACACGCGCATCGACTTTACGATCGCTAATGGCATTACCCACGGCATGAAGCAAGTGAGTTTTACCTAAACCCGTTCCGCCATAAAGAAATAGCGGGTTGTAAGCAGCGCCTGGGTTATCTGCAACCTGTCGGGCAGCGGCAAGCGCCAATTGGTTCGATTTACCCTCAACAAAGTTAGTGAACTTATGTTTAGGGTTAACATTCGATCGGTGATTAACATCAGATTGAACCGGTGATGGTGCTGGCTCCCAAGTGCGGCCCACATTAGGTCTTGCCACAGGCGCTGCCGGTACGGGCGCAACTGGCTGACTTGGCGGTGCGACAGCAGCAACAGGTTTACTGCCGACCTCAAAGCGCAGCATCGGCAAATCATTACCACAAAATTCGTTCAATAACTGATTAATACTATTCAGGTATTTATCGCGAACCCAATCCAAAACGAAACGGTTAGGCGCGAACAAAGTCAAAGTATTGTCATTTAACTCCGCCTGAAGCGGTCGAACCCACATGCTGAATTCTGTTGCAGGAAGATCTTCCTGAAGGCGCTGAAGGCACTGCAACCAAAGCGAAGATGACACGTCTGACTCCACACTTGATAAAGAAAAGGGAAGCAATTTTATACTTCTACGACAAGGATCGCTAGCGTGAAGATCTCTTTTGCAGTGAATAAGATCGAAGTTATACACACAGATCGCACATTTAACTGGCCGATCAACACAGTATTCCCCCTACTTACTCACAGAATCATGCGAAAAAAATGCAAATCAACGAAGATCCGATCCTTATCTATTGGACGTTCTTCCTTTAGTAGACTGGCTTGATCGCCCCTCATTTTGATCTCAAAAAATAAGTTATGCATGTGTTATACCCTAGCTACCCTTATGTCCCACACAACTAACACACAGAATAAAGTGGATAGATCGGTAAAGGATCCTTGCGATTGCCATTTGACCACGTATAATTGCGCGCCCTGAGGGTGGTATAAAAACCATTCGTGGTTTTAACATTGACTATAAGTCAGTCAGTGATTACAATCCGCCCTCTTTGTTGAGAGGCGTCGGACTTTGTCCCACGTCGGGTTAACAAACCTAAAAACTGATCAGTAATTTTAAGGTAGAAACCATGAAACGCACTTTTCAACCTTCAGTTCTAAAGCGTAAGCGCACTCACGGTTTCCGTGCGCGCATGGCAACTAAGAACGGTCGTAAGGTTATCGCCGCTCGCCGTGCGAAAGGCCGTAGCAAGCTTTCAAAATAATCCCTAGTGATTATTTGTGAATAAGCTAGCTTTTTCTCGGGAGTTACGTCTGTTAACTCCCGAACATTTCAACTCTGTCTTCCAGCAACCTCATCGCGCTGGCTCACCACACTTAACTATACTTGCCCGCAAAAACACTCTTGGCTGTCCACGTTTAGGTCAGGCTGTGCCAAAAAAACAAATCAAACTTGCCGTCGACCGTAATCGCTTTAAGCGACTCGTTCGTGAAAGTTTTCGTCTGCGTCAGCACTCGCTGCCAGCGAAGGATTTTGTTGTGATCGCAAAGAAAAGTGCAAATGAGCTCAGTAACGAAGAACTGAGAGTGCTGCTCGATAAGTTATGGCAACGTTTATCTCAACCACCGCGAAAAAAATAGTCATTGGGCTATTTCGCGGGTACCAACTCCTCATTAGCCCTCTGCTAGGGCCTCGCTGTCGATTCACACCGACATGCTCCCAATATGCCATAGAAGCGGTCACCCATCACGGTGTTGCAAAAGGGTGTTGGTTCGCGAGCAAACGTTTATTAAAATGCCATCCTCTTAATCATGGTGGGTACGATCCTGTGCCCCCGCGTCATCCTAATAATCGAGACAATTAGCAATGGATTCTCAACGTAATATTCTGTTGATTGCCCTTACGTTTGTTTCTTTCATGTTGTACCTCAACTGGAATGAAGCAACCAACCCTCAACCACAGGGTCAAGGCGTAACACAGCAAGCACAACACAGTGGTGATGTACCTGCCGGATCAGATGCGTCTCAGCCTCTGACGCAGGATTCCGTCTCTAATAAGCTGATCACTATCCACAGTGACGTGCTGACTCTGACCGTTGATACACAAGGCGGTGACGTTGTTCATGCCGAATTGAACAAGTACGACGCGGAATTCGACTCGGACAACAAGTTCGTTCTACTGAAAAATCAGCCAAATCATGTTTTCGTTGCACAAAGTGGTTTGATTGGCCCTGATGGTGTCGACACGGTTGATGGTCGTGCAGAGTTTTCGGTAAACGGCACTGAGTTTTCTCTGGCTGACGGTCAAGAAGAACTTCGTGTACCGATGACGCTAGTGAAAGATGGCATCACTTACACTAAGACATTCATCTTAAAACGTGGTGACTACGCGGTTGATGTTGACTACACCGTCGACAACGAAAGCGAAAAAGCTGCCACGGTTCAAATGTATGCACAGCTAAAACAAAACCTGATGGATGACGGTGGCAGCCTAACGATGCCGACATACACAGGTGGCGCTTATTCTGCTGATGACACCAAATACAAAAAATACAGCTTCGATGATATGCAGGATAAGAACCTTAACCTGACTATCGCAAAAGATGGCTGGGCAGCCATGATGCAGCACTACTTCGTTGCAGCGTGGATCCCACACGCTGAAGGCGAAGCGAATCTGTACACGCGTACTAGCAATGGCCAAGGCTTCATTGGTGTTCGTTACCCGACCATGACTGTTGCGGCTGGCACCTCTGCCACTATGGATGCAACTTTGTGGGTAGGTCCGAAACTTCAAGACCAAATGGAAGCCACTGCACCTAACCTAAATCTGACCGTTGACTACGGTTGGTTATGGTTTATTGCAAGCCCACTGCACTGGCTACTCGCTACCATCCATGGCTTCGTTGGTAACTGGGGTGTAGCAATTATCATCCTAACCTTCATCGTTCGTGGTGTGATGTACCCGCTAACTAAAGCGCAGTACACCTCGATGGCGAAAATGCGCATGCTACAGCCAAAACTGGCTGAAATGCGTGAGCGCATTGGTGATGACCGCCAGCGCATGAGCCAAGAAATGATGGAGCTGTATAAGAAAGAGAAAGTGAACCCGCTGGGTGGCTGTCTTCCTCTTATCCTTCAAATGCCAATTTTCATTGCACTTTACTGGGCATTGATGGAATCGGTTGAGCTGCGCCATGCGCCGTTCATGCTTTGGATTCAAGATTTGTCAGCGCCAGATCCATACTATGTGCTGCCACTTCTGATGGGTGCGTCTATGTTCCTTATCCAGAAGATGAGCCCAAGCACAGTGACCGATCCAATGCAGCAGAAGATCATGAACTTCATGCCAGTGATGTTTACCGTGTTCTTCCTATGGTTCCCAGCAGGTCTGGTACTGTACTGGTTGGTATCGAACATCGTGACACTGATTCAACAGACGCTGATTTACCGCGCATTGGAGAAAAAAGGTCTCCATACCCGCAAGTAATCGCTCTAACAGTGACTAAGGCGGCCAATGGCCGCCTTTCTTCTTTATGCATGCGACACTGCCAATTCGTATAATTGGTATACACTAAGCAACATTTTCCGCAGCAGGTTTAGCTTCATGACTCATTCAGACACTATTGTTGCGCAGGCAACCCCACCAGGACGCGGCGGCGTAGGTATCATTCGCGTATCTGGCCCAAAAGCCAAAGAAGTGGCCATCGCCGTCACTGGACGCGAACTTCCTGTTCGTCGAGCAGAATACCTTCCATTTAAAGATATCGAAGGTAACGCGCTGGATCAGGGAATTGCTCTATATTTTCAATCGCCAAATTCTTTTACTGGCGAGGATGTGCTGGAACTTCAAGGCCACGGTGGCCCTGTCATCATGGACATGCTGATCAAGCGTATCGTCGAGATTGAAGGCATTCGCACTGCACGCCCAGGAGAGTTCTCAGAACGTGCCTTTTTGAATGACAAACTCGACCTTGCGCAAGCTGAAGCCATTGCGGATTTGATTGATGCCAGTTCTGAACAGGCAGCAAAGAGTGCGCTTCAAAGCTTACAAGGTGCTTTCTCCACCAAAGTAAATTCATTGGTGGAAGCACTAATCCACCTGCGCATCTACGTTGAAGCAGCCATTGACTTCCCTGATGAAGAAATCGATTTTCTTTCTGACGGAAAGGTCGCCAACGATCTGAATGGCATTATTGATACACTCAGCGGCGTTCGCAAAGAAGCCAATCAAGGCGCTATCATTCGTGAAGGGATGAAAGTCGTCATTGCAGGTCGCCCAAATGCTGGGAAATCTAGTCTGTTGAATGCACTTTCAGGCAAAGAAAGCGCGATTGTCACCGACATTGCCGGTACGACCCGTGACGTGCTTCGTGAACATATCCACATCGACGGCATGCCGTTACATATCATCGATACTGCTGGCCTTCGCGACGCCTCTGATGAAGTGGAACGCATTGGTATTGAGCGCGCGTGGGATGAAATAGCCCAAGCTGACCGCGTGCTGTTCATGGTAGATGGCACGACCACCGATGCCACATCACCAGAAGAAATTTGGCCTGAATTTATTGACCGACTGCCTCCAAATATGGGAATGACGGTGATACGCAATAAAGCTGACGTCACCGAAGAGTCGCTGGGCATTTGCCACGCGAGTCAGCCTACGTTAATTCGACTCAGCGCTAAATCAGGTGCTGGAGTAGATGCGCTTCGAGAGCATCTAAAAGCGTGTATGGGCTTCTCTGGCGCAACAGAAGGTGGCTTTATGGCCCGTCGTCGTCACTTAGAAGCACTTGATGCCGCGTCACGACATCTTGATATCGGAAGAGACCAACTCGAAGGTTATATGGCGGGAGAAATCCTCGCGGAAGAGTTACGTATCGCACAACAATATCTGAGTGAGATCACCGGCGAATTTAGTTCAGATGATCTACTCGGGCGAATATTTAGCTCGTTCTGTATCGGTAAATAATCCCCCTAAAAGCTGCCACTCGGCAGCTTTTTTTATGCCATCACGCTTCATTTTTCATTTGCTACACTTATGGCTATCCAACCTTTATTCAAGCCATTAGATGATTAATAGCCTAAATCCTATTCTCAATCTGGGGATAGCACGTTGCGATAAACTTCAAGTCCATCACTTGCGCATGGTTAACCTCTTGGCGGGTTTATGTGCGGGCGGTACTTTGTTGTTTTCAGCCTTGTTTGCTTTTGCATTCGGCAATGAAACGTCGGCATTACTTAATGGTCTTTACGCATTTCTCTACTTTATTACTTTTATGCTCACGCGCGAGGGAATGCTAAGGCTCGCCAAGTATTGGGTGTTCATTGTCTTTTTCCTTCAACAATTTACGCTGCCTCTTTTTGTGCTTTCTGACAATTTTGAAACTGAGCTTTTGTTGCTGGTGGTACCTACCGCTGTTGTTTTGGTGTTCGATCCGAGCGATAGGCTTCCACGCTACGGTTTATCATTAATCGCTATTATTTTGCTGTTTTTGGCAAAAACAGTACCGTCAACCGACCCTATCCTATCCATGACTGATGCGGATGCTCGTGCTGCCTATCTGTGTGTGATATTGGTACTTGTCATGGCTTCAGTGGCATTAACAGACTTCTATCTTATTGATTTACACAAGATAGATGAGTCTTCCCGCAAGTTGGTTCATGAGGATCTCCTCACTGAAACCGCCAATAGCCAAAATATTTACAAACAAGCAGACGACATATTTTTTCGAGAACAAAGAAAAAAAAACGCCCTTTCGGTTATCGCTCTAAACATAGATGGCTTTCGACAAATCAATGAGATGCATGGGCGAACGACCGGGGATCAGGTATTGATCCATATCGCGACACTATTAAGAGAAAATCTGTCAAAAACGGCGATATTGGGAAGAATGCATGCAGATACTTTTATCGTGCTGCTCGGAAATACCTCTTCCAGTGAAGCGCTTCACACTGCAGAACAACTCAAAACAGCAATAAGCCGCAGTGTCGTTCTACTCGATAATACGGCAGTAAAGCGCACAGCAAGCTTTGGTGTGACCACGTCAAATGAAAGCTGTTTAGCGGGCTATCAATTGATCGACACGGCACTGGTCGCTGTCAACAATGCCAAGAAACGCGGCAAAAACAAAATACATACACTCTCCCCGCAAGGTAACCATACCCTCTATAGAGACGAATTCTGTCAACCAAGCTGACTTGACTTGCCCAACCGCTCACTTCAATACTAACAGCCCGTATCTACACTGGTTTCGAGAATTGTATATGAGTGAAATAACCCTGATCACAGGAAGCACGCTCGGTGGCACTGAATATGTAGGCGATCATTTAGCCGATTTGCTTGAACAACAGGGCATCACCGTCAAGGTCATCAATGAAGCTGAACTTTCCGATGTTACTGGATGTAAGCGCTTGTTACTAATCACCTCCACGCATGGCGCTGGTGACTACCCAGACAATCTGCAAAGTCTAATGGATGCCTTAACCCTCCAAAAGCCCGATCTTTCAGGGTTAAAATATGCGGTTATTGGGATTGGTGATTCTAGTTATGACACTTTTTGTGGTGCAGGACGCAATGCAGATTCGCTACTTAAAGAGCTCGGTGCAGAGCAAATTATCGCACGACTTGAAATCGACATCCTGTCCAATCCACTGCCAGAAGAACCGGCAGAAACATGGTTATCCCAGAACAAAAACCAAATCTGTGAATAAAATGGCTAAATAAAGAGTAAATTTTATTCCGTTTTGTGACATTCGCATTGTGGATAACTATAGATCTAAACGGTGATCAACCTATAGTTATCCCAATAACAACTTTACCGCTCTGACCCCCCTGTGAATAACTAGCCATTTTGATCCCAGCTAGTACAGCACTTGATCCAAGCTCACGCACAACTAACGATCCTCCTTAACTGAATGATCATGTTGATCATTTATCAGTTATCCACAGAGATCGGCTTCCTTAATAATGATCAATACAAAGATCTATATAAAGATCTTTATATATATTTAAGAGCTTCCCACTCGATCAAAGATCACACTTTTGGTTCTCACTTTTCTTGAAAAGCGGTAGAATGATCCTCTTTTTCGAAATACCCCAATCAACCATTCCTTTTTGAGGTCACACCATGTTTTACCAGGATAACTTTGATGTCATCGTTGTTGGTGGTGGTCATGCAGGTACGGAAGCCGCATTGGCTGCTGCACGTATGGGTCAACAAACCCTTCTGCTGACACATAACATCGATACATTGGGGCAAATGTCATGCAACCCAGCTATTGGCGGGATCGGAAAAGGACATCTGGTGAAAGAAGTCGATGCACTTGGTGGCCTAATGGCACGTGCAATTGACAAAGGTGGGATCCAATTTAGAACGCTAAATGCATCCAAAGGCCCTGCCGTACGTGCAACACGTGCTCAGGCGGATCGAGCTTTGTACAAAGCCGCAGTGCGTGAAACTTTGGAAAACCAACCCAATCTGATGTTATTTCAACAAGCTGTGATTGATTTGATCGTGGATCAAGATCAAGTCACAGGTGTTGTGACAGAAATGGGCCTTAAATTTCGTGCAAAATCAGTGGTATTGACCGTAGGAACCTTCCTTGGCGGAAAAATCCATATTGGTTTAGAGAATTATTCAGGTGGGCGAGCTGGTGATCCACCGTCCATCGCATTGGCGGATCGTCTTCGTGAACTGCCGTTTCGAGTTGATCGCTTAAAAACGGGTACTCCGCCTCGCATTGATGCCCGCACTGTCGATTTTAGTGTGATGGAAACGCAGCATGGCGATACACCTCGACCAGTATTTTCCTACATGGGAAATTCCGCTGATCACCCGCGTCAGGTGCCATGCTATATCACCTACACCAATGAAAAAACGCATGATGTGATTCGCAATAACTTGGATCGCAGCCCTATGTACTCTGGTGTCATTGAGGGGATTGGTCCGCGTTATTGCCCATCGATTGAAGACAAAGTAATGCGCTTTGCGGACAAAGATAAACACCAAATCTTTGTAGAACCAGAAGGCTTAACCACACACGAGCTATACCCTAATGGGATCTCCACCAGCCTGCCTTTTGATGTGCAAATGGGGATCATTCATTCGATCAAGGGTTTTGAAAATGCGCGAGTGATCCGCCCTGGTTATGCGATCGAATATGATTTCTTCGATCCACGTGATCTCAAACAAACGTTCGAAACCAAATTTATCAAAGGCTTATTCTTTGCCGGCCAAATCAATGGCACAACAGGCTACGAAGAAGCTGCAGCGCAAGGCTTACTTGCTGGCGCTAATGCCGCGTTGTTTGCTCATGATAAGGAAGGTTGGTGTCCACGCCGTGATCAGGCTTACATGGGTGTTTTGATTGATGATTTGTCGACCATGGGAACCAAAGAACCTTACCGCATGTTCACTTCTCGTGCGGAATATCGTTTGCTACTGCGTGAAGACAATGCCGATTTACGCTTGACCGAAACCGGCCGTCAACTCGGTTTGGTGGATGATGAGCGTTGGGTACGTTTCAATCAGAAATTGGAAAACATGGAACAAGAAGCTCAACGTCTTCGTGGCACTTGGATCCATCCAACTTCTGAGCATGCGCAAGCGCTTAACCAGATCCTTAAAGCGCCGTTAGCGCGTGAAGCGAATGGTGAAGAGCTCTTACGTCGTCCTGAAGTTACGTACGACCAACTGGTGTTAAATCCAGTATTTGGCCCAGCACATGACGACCAACAAGCGCGTGAACAAGTAGAAACTCAAATTAAGTACGAAGGCTATATCAATCGTCAAAAAGACGAGATTGAAAAGTCTGTTCGTCATGAGAATACCTCTCTCCCTATTGATTTGAATTATAAACAAATCAAAGGGTTGTCTAACGAAGTGGTCGCTAAATTGCAGGACGCTCGTCCTGAAACTGTCGGCAAAGCGTCACGTATTTCAGGTATTACACCGGCGGCAATTTCTATCTTGCTGGTCCACCTGAAAAAACAAGGCATGCTCAAAAAGGGAGCCTGATTTTCTGTGAAACAACAACTTTCTAAACTGATTGAACAAGCAGGGATGGATATCCCTGCACACCAACAAGACCAGTTGATTGGTTATGTTGAGATGCTCCATAAGTGGAATAAAGCTTATAATCTGACCTCTGTGCGTGATCCTAAAGAGATGATCATTAAGCATATTATGGACAGCATTGTGGTTAGCCAGCACCTAGAAGGATCTACCTTCATTGATGTTGGAACTGGCCCTGGTTTGCCTGGTGTTCCTTTGGCTATCATCAACCCAGACAAATCGTTTACCTTGCTAGATAGTTTGGGCAAACGTATTCGTTTCATTCGTCAGGTTGTTCATGAGCTAAAAATTGATAACGTGACGGCGGTACAAAGCCGTGTCGAAGACTTTCAGCCAGAGGTGGGATTTGACGGTGTATTGAGCCGTGCATTTGCCTCTATGAGTGATATGGTGAACTGGTGTCATCACCTACCCGCAGAGCACGGACACTTCCTTGCACTCAAAGGGCAAGTTGATCAGGTCGAGATTGATCAACTTCCATCAGATTGTTCTGTGACCGGTATCAAACCTTTGACTGTTCCCGGATTGGAAGGACAACGTCATCTAGTAATCTTGGCTAGATAGGATCACTCGACGAGGTCTACTTGTGGGAAAAGTCATAGCAATAGCAAACCAAAAAGGGGGCGTTGGTAAAACAACGACCTGTATTAATTTGGCTGCGTCGTTAGCGGCGACACAGCGTAAGGTGCTTGTTATAGACCTTGATCCACAAGGTAATGCCACCATGGCCAGTGGTGTGGACAAATATGATGTCCACGCTACGGCATATGAGTTGTTGGTGGAAGAAACGCCGTTTAATGATGTCGTTGTCACGGAAACAACAGGTGGGTACCACCTTATCGCTGCGAATGGCGATGTGACTGCTGCTGAAATTAAACTCATGGAAGTGTTTGCCCGTGAAGTCAGGTTACGAAATGCACTCGCTGACGTTCGTGAAAACTATGATTTCATCTTCATTGATTGTCCCCCTTCTCTTAACCTTCTTACAATCAACGCCATGACGGCCGCAAACTCAGTGTTGGTTCCTATGCAGTGCGAGTATTTCGCATTGGAAGGGCTTACCGCATTGATGGACACCATCAGTAAGCTTGCCGGTGTTGTTAACGCAGACTTGCATGTAGAAGGATTACTTCGAACCATGTACGATCCTCGTAATCGACTTGCCACCGAAGTATCAGATCAGATTAAGAAACATTTTGGTGATAAGGTGTATCGCACTGTTATCCCTCGCAACGTTCGTCTTGCTGAAGCACCAAGCCATGGCAAGCCTGCTATGTACTACGACAAGTACTCCAGTGGAGCGAAGTCGTACTTAGCGTTGGCAGGAGAAATGTTACGCCGTGAAGAGCAAGCCAAGCAAGCTGCTGATATTGCCAATGCGTCTTAAGGAAATTTAATGAACGCGACGAAACGTGGATTGGGCAAAGGGCTCGATGCTCTTCTTGCGACCAGTGCAAAAGCACAGGCGCGTGTTGATCTCAATATTGATACCCGTGAAGCTGTTAATAACAGTGAGTTACAGCACTTGTCTCTCAGTGCGTTGCGTCCTGGGATTTATCAGCCACGTCAAGATATGGCGCCGGAAGCCCTTGACGAGCTTGCTGAGTCCATCAAAGCGCAAGGCATTATTCAGCCGCTGGTCGTGCGACAACTCGATAACCAGCAATATGAGATTATTGCGGGAGAGCGTCGTTTTCGTGCCGCTAAACTTGCAGGGCTTACTCATGTCCCTTGTTTGGTTCGTGAGCTTAACGACAAAGCAGCCAGTGCCATTGCATTGATTGAGAATATCCAGCGTGAAGATCTCAACGCGATGGAAGAAGCTGAAGCACTTAATCGGTTAATCCAAGATTTTACGTTAACGCATCAACAATTGGCTGAAGCGCTCGGTAAATCCCGTACAACGATCAGTAACCTACTGCGATTGAACGGATTGGAAGTCGGTGTAAAAAAATTGTTGCTGGGACGCCAACTCGAAATGGGGCATGCTCGTGCATTGCTGTCACTGGAAGGTGAAGCTCAAATCGAAGCGGCGTTAGTGTCTGTAAATAAAAAGCTCACAGTGCGACAAACCGAAGCGCTGGTGAAGAAATTACTGACCCCTGAGATAGAAAAGGCATCTGAGCCGTTATCTGATGATTTTGTCGCTTTGCAAGATAGGCTGTCAGATAGGCTTGGAACTAAGGTTTCTTTGTCTCAAGGAAAAAGTGGTAGCGGTAAACTCGTTATCAACTTTGATCAAAACGAAAAACTTATGCAAATCCTTGCAATTCTCGAAGAGAAATTGTGACGTAACGCGTTGGGTTTTTGTTACATATTTTTGCTTACTGTGATCAGGTTACCCTGTTGTAAAATTTAGCCTCTCTTTTTGCTGTCATGAGATTGCATTCAAAAGGGTGACCCGTATAATTTTCGCAGTTTTCCCAGCACGACGAAGGTGCTAAGAGGAAAGGAATCGAGGAACGAATACATGGTATCGACGCTCACGCGACCAGGTCGCAAGCTTGCGAAAAGGTTGCTGCTGTTACAGGTGTGCGTCGTGTTAGCAACGGCAATCTTGATGGTGACCACCATCAATGTCGACTGGGGAATTTCCGCACTCATAGGCGGTGGCATCTTTGTGGTAGCCAACGCAGCCTTTGCATTGTGTGCATTCCTATTTAGTGGAGCAAGAGCGGCCAAGCTGGTTGTAGCATCATTCTACAGCGGTGAAGTGCTCAAAATTCTACTGACCGTCGTTTTATTTTCCGTTGTTTACCTGTATGCCGAGGTGGAACTTGTTCCCCTCAAACTGACCTATTTGCTGGTACTTGGAATTAATATCCTTGCGCCAGTTTTATTCATTAACAACAACAAATAGGATGAGTTATGGCTGCGTCAGGTGAAGCGCTTACACCGTCAAGTTATATCTCTCACCACTTAACTAACTTGTCTACGGACAAATTGGGTTTGGTGGAAGAAGGTAGTTTTTGGGCGGTGCACATTGATAGCCTGTTTTTCTCTGTTTTGATCGGTGCAGGCTTTTTATGGCTGTTCCGTTCAGTAGCAAAGAAAGCAACAACCGGAGTACCAGGCAAGCTTCAGTGTTTTGTGGAAATGTTGGTAGAGTTCGTTGATGAAAACGTTCGCGAAACCTTCCATGGAAAGAATCCACTGATTGCACCTCTGGCTCTCACCATTTTCGTTTGGATATTCTTGATGAATACGATGGACTTAGTGCCTATCGATTTTATTCCTTATCCAGCGGAACAGCTCGGTATTCCTTACATGAAGGTAGTACCTACGGCTGATGTAAACATCACCTTGGCAATGGCGCTAGGCGTTTTCTTCTTGATGATTTATTACAGCATCAAGATCAAAGGCTTGGGCGGCTTCGCGAAAGAACTGGCACTTCACCCGTTCAATCACCCAATTATGATTCCATTCAACCTGCTTCTTGAAGTGGTATCGCTGCTAGCGAAACCAATTTCACTGGGTATGCGTTTGTTCGGTAACATGTTTGCAGGTGAGGTGGTATTTATCCTTATTGCGGCACTCCTGCCGTGGTGGGCGCAATGGTTGGGTTCATTACCGTGGGCAATCTTCCACATTTTGGTTATTACCATCCAAGCGTTCGTCTTTATGATGTTGACTATCGTGTACCTGTCTCAGGCGCATGAAGAATCACATTAATACGTTTTAGTAAGCAACTTTGTTCGACCTTCCGGCATATAAGCCGACAACAAGAAACTGGAGATAGTGATGGAAACTTTATTGAGCTTTTCTGCAATTGCCGTTGGCATCATTGTAGGTCTTGCTTCCCTAGGTACTGCGATTGGTTTCGCACTGCTTGGTGGTAAATTCCTTGAGGGTGCTGCGCGTCAACCAGAAATGGCACCAATGCTGCAAGTTAAGATGTTCATCATCGCTGGTCTGCTTGATGCTGTACCTATGATCGGTATCGTAATTGCTTTGCTGTTCACTTTCGCAAACCCATTTGTAGGTCAACTGGCTGGCTAATTTAGCTGAACGGATCCTGTATAGCTAACTAGTGAGGAGTCGCTGTTGTGAATATAAACGCAACTCTGTTTGGTCAGGCAATCGCGTTTTTTATGTTTGTTGTGTTCTGCATGAAATATGTATGGCCACCAATCATGCAAGCGATTGAAGAGCGTCAGAAGAAAATTGCTGACGGTCTAGCAGCAGCTGAACGTGCTGCAAAAGACCTGAACTTGGCCCAGGCGAATGCTTCCGATCAATTGAAAGAAGCAAAGCGCTCTGCAACTGAGATCATCGAACAGGCAAACAAGCGTAAAGCACAAATTATCGACCAAGCCCGCGAAGAAGCAACTGCTGAACGCGCAAATATCCTTAACCAAGGACAGGCTGAACTCGAAGCTGAACGTAACCGTGCCCGTGATGAACTGCGTAAACAAGTTGCAACTCTGGCCGTGATCGGTGCCGAGAAGATCCTGGAGCGCTCTATTGATGAGTCTGCTCATAGAGATATTCTCGATAAAATCACTGCAGAACTTTAAGAAGGAGGGGCCGCAATGTCTGAATTGACAACTATCGCACGCCCCTACGCTAAAGCAGCCTTCGATTTAGCAGTAGAGAAAGGCGAATTAGACCAATGGTCTGAGATGCTGACATTTGCTGCAGAAGTTGCCCGCAATGAAACCATCGTTGATTACATCGGTGGTATGCATTCAGCTGAGAAGCTGACAGAGATATTTGTCTCAGTGTGTGGTGAACAGCTCAATGAACTTGGCCAAAACCTGATTAAGGTGATGGCTGAGAATGGTCGCCTCAAAGCGTTACCAGATGTATGTACCCAGTTTTTGGCACTTCGCCAAGAATATGAGAAGCAGATAGATGTTGATGTCTTTTCTGCTGTCGCGCTTGATCAAGCGCAACTGGATACTATCGCCGGTAAACTTGAAGCCCGCCTTGAGCGCAAAGTGAAGCTGAACTGTAGTGTAGACGAGACCCTGGTTGCCGGGGTTGTGATTCGAGCTGGAGACTTGGTCATCGATAACTCAGTAAGCGGTCGTATCCGCCGTCTGAGCGATGCATTGCAGTCTTGATTTGGGGAATTGGAGCATGCAACTTAATTCCACGGAAATTAGCGATCTGATCAAACAACGTATTGAAAAATTCAACGTTGTAAGTGAAGCACGCAACGAAGGTACCATCGTGTCAGTCAGTGACGGTATCATTCGCATCCATGGCCTTGCTGATGCTATGCAAGGGGAAATGATTGAACTACCTGGCAACCGCTTTGCACTCGCGCTTAACCTTGAGCGTGATTCTGTAGGTGCGGTTGTTATGGGTCCTTATGCCGACCTTCAGGAAGGTATGAAAGTGACCGGTACTGGCCGCATTCTTGAAGTGCCAGTAGGTCCTGAACTATTAGGTCGTGTCGTGAATACTCTCGGCGAGCCTATTGATGGTAAAGGTCCAATCGACGCGAAATTGACTTCTCCTGTAGAAGTGATTGCACCGGGTGTAATCGCTCGTCAATCAGTCGACCAACCGGTACAAACTGGTTATAAAGCAGTCGATGCTATGATCCCAATCGGCCGTGGCCAGCGTGAGCTGATCATCGGTGACCGCCAGACAGGTAAAACTGCGATGGCTATCGATGCGATCATCAACCAGAAGAACTCTGGTATCTACTCTATCTACGTGGCTATCGGCCAGAAAGCGTCAACCATTGCTAACGTGGTTCGCAAACTGGAAGAGCACGATGCACTGAAAAACACCATCGTTGTTGTGGCATCAGCGTCTGAAGCTGCTGCACTTCAATACCTTGCTCCTTATGCAGGTTGTGCGATGGGTGAGTACTTCCGTGACCGTGGTGAAGATGCACTAATCGTATATGATGATTTGTCTAAGCAAGCTGTTGCTTACCGTCAGATTTCTCTATTGTTGCGTCGTCCACCAGGCCGTGAAGCATTCCCAGGTGATGTTTTCTATCTTCACTCGCGTTTGCTAGAACGTGCAGCACGTGTAAATGCTGTCTACGTTGAAAAGTTCACCAATGGTGAAGTGACAGGTAAAACCGGTTCTTTGACTGCGTTACCTATCATCGAAACCCAAGCGGGTGACGTATCTGCGTTCGTACCTACCAACGTTATCTCGATCACTGATGGTCAGATCTTCCTGCAATCTGAACTGTTCAACTCTGGTATTCGTCCAGCGGTTGACCCAGGTATTTCAGTATCGCGTGTAGGTGGTTCTGCTCAGACTAAGATCATTAAGAAATTGTCTGGTGGTATCCGTACGGCATTGGCTCAGTACCGTGAACTGGCGGCATTCGCACAGTTCTCTTCTGACCTTGATGAAGCTACTAAGAAGCAGCTAGATCATGGCCAGAAAGTGACTGAGCTAATGAAGCAGAAGCAGTACGCACCAATGTCTGTTTTTGAACAAGGCGTGGTGATTTTTGCAGCAGAAAAAGGCTATTTGACAGACGTTACTCTGGAAAAGCTGGCTGATTTCGAAGCTGCTCTGCTTGCATATGCTAAGGCACAGTATGCCGAGCTGGTTGCTCTGATCGAAGAGAAGGGCGATTACAACAGCGATATTGAAGCGCAACTAACTAAGTTGGTTGAAGACTTCAAGGCAACTCAAACCTGGTAATGCGTAGAAGGCCGCCTTTGCGGCCTTCTTACAACGGAGAGTAACGATGGCCGGCGCAAAAGAAATTCGTAACAAGATCGGAAGTGTGAAAAGCACACAGAAGATCACCAAAGCGATGGAAATGGTTGCCGCTTCTAAAATGCGTCGTTCGCAAGACGCCATGGAAGCCTCCCGTCCATACGCGACTACTATGCGCAAAGTGATCGGTCATGTCGCCCTTGGTAAATTAGAGTATCGCCATCCATATCTGGAAGAGCGAGAAGCCAAGCGCGTCGGTTACATCATCGTATCTTCAGATCGTGGTCTGTGTGGTGGCCTGAACATTAACTTGTTCAAACGTGCTATCAATGGGATGCAGGAGTGGACGCAAAACGGTGCAGAAGTTGATACTGCCCTGATTGGTTCTAAAGCTTCGGCATTCTTTAGCAGCTACGGTGCGCAAGTATCAGCACAAGCTTCAGGCCTGGGTGATAACCCTGCTCTTGAAGATTTGATTGGTACTGTTGGCGTCATGCTGAAGAAATATGATGAAGGCCAACTGGATCGTTTGTATCTGGTGTACAACAAGTTTGTAAACACCATGACGCAGGAACCAGTGATCGATCAATTGCTGCCTTTGCCTAAGTCAGAAGACGAAGAAATGAAACGCAGCCACTCTTGGGATTATATCTATGAGCCCGAGCCAAAACCGCTGCTAGATACCTTGTTGGTTCGCTATGTCGAATCGCAAGTTTATCAAGGTGTGGTTGAGAACTTAGCGTGCGAACAAGCGGCGCGAATGGTTGCGATGAAGGCTGCAACAGATAATGCAGGTGACATCATTGATGATCTGCAACTGGTGTATAACAAAGCCCGTCAGACTGCAATTACACAAGAGCTCTCGGAGATTGTCTCCGGTGCAGCTGCGGTGTAAGGCAAGGGCCAACGAAATATTTTTAGAGGAATAACGATGGCTACAGGTAAGATCGTTCAGATCATCGGTGCGGTAGTCGACGTAGAGTTTCCACAGGAGTCGGTACCTCAGGTATATGACGCCCTGGACGTGAAACGTGAAGGCGAGCGTCTGGTGCTGGAAGTTCAGCAGCAGCTGGGTGGTGGTATCGTCCGTACCATCGCAATGGGTTCGTCAGATGGTCTGCGTCGTGGACTGGAAGTAGAGAACACAGGCAAGCCAATTGAAGTACCAGTAGGTACTGCAACCCTAGGTCGTATCATGAACGTTCTAGGTGACTCAATCGACGAGCGTGGCGAGATTGGTGAAGAAGAGCGTTACTCTATTCACCGTGAAGCGCCAAGCTACGAAGAGCAATCAAACGCGACTGAACTGCTGGAAACTGGCGTTAAAGTTATCGATTTGATGTGTCCGTTCGCCAAAGGCGGTAAAATCGGTCTGTTCGGTGGTGCGGGTGTAGGTAAGACCGTTAACATGATGGAGCTTATCAACAACATTGCACTGCAACACTCTGGTTTATCAGTATTTGCAGGCGTAGGTGAGCGTACTCGTGAGGGTAACGATTTCTACTTTGAAATGCAGGAAGCGGGTGTTGTAAACATCGAAAATCCAGCAGAATCAAAAGTAGCCATGGTTTACGGTCAGATGAACGAGCCACCAGGTAACCGTTTACGCGTAGCGTTGACTGGCCTGACGATGGCAGAGAAGTTCCGTGACGAAGGCCGTGACGTACTTCTGTTCGTTGATAACATCTATCGTTACACCTTGGCAGGTACTGAAGTATCAGCACTGCTAGGTCGTATGCCTTCTGCGGTAGGCTACCAGCCTACGTTGGCAGAAGAAATGGGTGTACTTCAAGAGCGTATCACGTCAACGAAGAGTGGTTCTATCACATCTGTACAGGCCGTTTACGTTCCTGCGGATGACTTGACTGACCCATCTCCAGCGACCACGTTTGCGCACTTGGATGCAACCGTTGTTCTTTCACGTAACATCGCCTCTATGGGTATGTATCCAGCGATCGACCCATTGGATTCAACATCTCGTATGTTGGACCCACTCGTTGTTGGTCAAGAGCACTATGATGTTGCCCGTGGCGTGCAGTCAATTCTGCAGCGCTATAAA
Source organism: Enterovibrio makurazakiensis (assembly GCF_050336585.1). NCBI lineage: Bacteria > Pseudomonadati > Pseudomonadota > Gammaproteobacteria > Vibrionales > Vibrionaceae > Enterovibrio > Enterovibrio makurazakiensis. The sequence continues at coordinate 38,416 of NZ_JAKJSE010000033.1, read as the reverse complement.
GAGCTGAAAGACATCATCGCTATCTTGGGTATGGATGAGTTGTCAGAAGATGACAAACTCGCTGTATCTCGTGCACGTAAGATTGAACGTTTCTTGACTCAGCCTTACCACGTAGCGGAAGTCTTTACTGGTCAACCAGGTGTTTATGTTTCGCTAAAAGACACCATCTCTGGCTTTAAAGGCATGATGAGTGGCGAGTATGACGATATCCCAGAGCAGGCATTCCTGTACTGTGGCGCTATCGAAGAAGTCCTCGAAAAAGCGAAGAACCTGTAACGGTTGTTAGGAGGCGATATGGCAGCGATGACCTTCCATCTGGATGTGGTAAGCGCGGAAAAGCAAATGTTTTCTGGTCGAGCTGAAGCTATTCAGGTGACTGGTAGCGAAGGTGAGTTGGGTATTTACCCAAGCCACACCCCGCTGCTGACCGCCATTACGCCAGGCATGATCCGTATCACTAAGCAACATGGCCACGAAGAGGTGATTTACCTTTCAGGCGGTATGTTGGAAGTGCAGCCAAACACAGTGACTGTGTTGGCCGACACCGCGATTCGCGGTGACGATTTGGATCAAGCAAAGGCAGAAGAAGCGAAGCGCCGTGCTGAGGATCGTATCCTCAATAAGCACGGTGATATGGACTTTGCTCAGGCGGCCAGTGATCTGGCCAAAGCGATTGCCCAGCTTCGAGTGATCGAGCTGACCAAAAAGGCACGCTAATAGTCAGATGACATAGCAAGCTGAAAAGGCGACCAGACGGTCGCCTTTTTTATTTGCAAAAGGCAATATTGAATCAATTTTTTGCGACAAAATAACAGGAAATTTGGCATCTTCCATCAATTTACATGCCGTTTCCCGTCACTAATCGCTACAATACGTGCCATTATTTTAAAGTAATGCTTTCTATTAAGGACTATTTCCCCATGAATTTCAGTGCTGTGATTCTTGCGGCGGGTAAAGGAACCCGCATGTACTCAAATTTGCCTAAAGTGTTGCACACACTGGCAGGCAAGCCGATGGTCAAACATGTTATCGATACATGTTGTTCACTCGGTGCTCAAGATTTGCATCTGGTTTATGGTCATGGTGGTGATGCAATGAAAGCAGCTTTGTCAGAGGAGCCAGTCAATTGGGTACTTCAGGCTGAGCAACTGGGTACTGGGCATGCAGTGAACCAAGCCGCATCAGAATTTAAAGATGATGAGCAAATTCTCATTCTTTATGGGGATGTCCCGCTAATTTCAGAGCAAACGATAGAAAACTTGCTGGATGCGCAACCTAATGGTGGCATTGCGCTTCTTACCGTAGTGCTTGATGACCCATCAGGCTACGGACGTATCGTTCGCCGTAATGGTCCTGTGGTTGCGATTGTTGAAGACAAAGACGCTTCTCAAGAACAGAAGCTAATCAAGGAAATTAACACTGGCGTGATGGTCGCAACAGGCCGTGATTTACGCCGTTGGTTATCAGAGCTTAAAAATGAAAATGTGCAAGGTGAATATTACCTCACTGACGTGATTGCCATTGCACATGGTGAAGGACGTGCAGTAGAAGCTGTTCACCCTGAAAGTGCCATTGAAGTTGAAGGTGTAAATAACCGTATTCAATTGGCGCGTCTTGAGCGTGCTTTCCAAGCAGCACAAGCCGAAAAGTTATTAGAAAGTGGTGTGATGCTGCGTGATCCTGCTCGTTTTGATCTTCGTGGTCAGCTTCAGTGCGGTACGGATGTTGAAATTGATGTAAACGTGGTGATTGAAGGCACAGTGACCTTGGGCGATAACGTGGTCATTGGCGCGGGTTGTGTACTGAAAGACTGCGAAATCGATGATAACACCGTGGTTCGACCGTACAGCGTGATTGAGGGAGCCTCTGTTGGCGAAGCCTGTACGGTAGGTCCGTTTGCTCGCTTACGTCCTGGTGCAGAACTGGTGGGCGATTCTCACGTAGGTAACTTTGTTGAAGTGAAGAATACGCGTATTGGTAAAGGCTCAAAAGCAAATCACCTCACATATTTGGGTGATGCAGAGCTTGGCGATCGAGTGAATATTGGCGCAGGCACGATTACTTGTAACTATGATGGTGCTAACAAGTTCAAAACTATCATTGAAGATGACGTGTTTGTTGGCTCTGATAGTCAATTGGTTGCGCCTGTGACCATTAAAAAAGGTGCAACGATTGGCGCTGGTACGACATTGACCACAAGTGTTAATGAAGGTCAGTTGGTGATCACTCGTGCTAAATCGCGAATGATTGATGGTTGGAAGCGTCCAACAAAGCAAAAATAAGCTGACGAATCGCATAAAAACACCGCATTTGCGGTGTTTTTTTATTTGGTTGCTCAAAACATCAGCAAACGAAAAATAGGGGGTTGACGACTTTCCTATTCCGCAATACTATACGCGCCTCAGTTGGGATATCGCCAAGCGGTAAGGCAGCGGCTTTTGATGCCGCCATTCCCTGGTTCGAATCCAGGTATCCCAGCCAAATGCGCGCGTAGCTCAGCTGGATAGAGTACCTGGCTACGAACCAGGCGGTCGGAGGTTCGAATCCTCCCGCGCGCACCATCTTTTCTCTTTTGAGGAAGATGAGAGAAACAAAATGCGGAAGTGGCGAAATTGGTAGACGCACCAGATTTAGGTTCTGGCGCCGCAAGGTGTGAGAGTTCAAGTCTCTCCTTCCGCACCATATTAAAGACATCATGCTTAATTGCGTGATAGTCATTGGGATATCGCCAAGCGGTAAGGCAGCGGCTTTTGATGCCGCCATTCCCTGGTTCGAATCCAGGTATCCCAGCCATATTTTGGCATGGCTACGTAGCTCAGTTGGTTAGAGCACATCACTCATAATGATGGGGTCACAGGTTCGAATCCCGTCGTAGCCACCATTAATTCGAAAGCTTTAGCTTTCAAACAGACTGACGCACTACCAAGTGTCTAGAGTGACAAACTCAAAGTCTGAGCAAAACATGCGGTGGTGGCGGAATTGGTAGACGCGCTAGCTTCAGGTGCTAGTGTCCTAACGGATGTGAGGGTTCAAGTCCCTCCCTCCGCACCAGATTTACTGTCCTTTTAGAGAAAGGATAGACAAAAAGAAATACGCGGAAGTGGCGAAATTGGTAGACGCACCAGATTTAGGTTCTGGCGCCGCAAGGTGTGAGAGTTCAAGTCTCTCCTTCCGCACCATATTAAAGAGCAGACTCATAGTCTGCTCTTTTTTTTTGCCTATTATTTTTGCGTTTAAATTCCTGCCTTCATGATGTAATCCCTCGGTATAATTATATTTTTTGTGGAACCGATCATCATTGCGGTGATTTGTCTCGCATTTCTCTCTTGAAAAATTTTCTATTACGCATATTATCTTTCGAAACGAAAGTTTGGTGGTTACATGTCGAAACGTAATACTCAACAGCGTCGCCATATGATTGTCGCCAAGTTGAGTGAGCAGGGAAAAGTGAGTGTTGATGAACTCTCATCACTGTTTGAAACTTCTGAAGTCACGATACGCAAAGATCTTGCTGAGCTTGAGAAAAATGGAATTTTACTTCGTCGCTATGGTGGTGCAGTTCCTATTCCTCATGAAATGGTTTCGGAAAGTTCTATAAAAGTTTCGGATCAAAAGCTCGCTATCGCAAAAATGGCGGCAAGTCGGATCCGCGACCATAATCGAATAGTGGTGGATAGTGGTTCAACAACCGCAGCATTGATCCCGTTGTTAAATCAAAAACGTGGATTGGTGGTGATGACTAACTCCTTGAATGTGGCACAAGCTATCAAGGAGTTGGAAAACGAACCAACACTGTTGATGACGGGAGGGACTTGGGACCCGCATTCAGAGGCATTTCAAGGACAAGTCGCTGAGCAAGCATTGCGTGCCTATGATTTTGACCAGCTGTTTATTGGTGCTGATGGTATTGATGTGAGTCGTGGTACAACGACATTCAATGAAATTGTTGGACTGAGCCGAGTCATGTCAGAAGTGTCTAGAGAAGTGGTGGTGTTGATCGAATCCGATAAGATCGGACGAAAAATTCCTAACCTTGAACTTCCTTGGGGCGTTATCACAACGGTTATTACCGACAGCAGCATCGACCCCACCACCAAACTCGCCATTGAGAAAATGGGCACAGAGGTGATCTGCGCCCCTAATTGAATACGGGGAAAGCTATGTGTGGAATTGTTGGCGCAGTGGCGCAAAGGGACGTGGCGGAAATTCTGATAGAAGGATTACGTCGATTAGAATATCGCGGATATGACTCCGCAGGTTTAGCGGTGATCGATGCTGATCATCAACTGAACCGTCTCCGCCGATTAGGCAAAGTGAAAATGCTGTCTGATGCGCTAGATGCCAACCCTATTGCTGGTGGGACAGGTATCGCACACACCCGCTGGGCGACACATGGCCAACCGAGTGAAGAAAATGCCCACCCACATATGTCGGGTGAAAATATTGCTGTTGTACATAATGGCATTATTGAAAATCATGAATCTCTCAGAGAAATGCTCCAAGGTCGCGGTTATATCTTCAGTTCGCAAACGGATACCGAAGTGATTGCTCACTTAGTGCATTGGGAGCTTGAACAAGGTGGCTATTTGCTAGAGGCATTTCAACGCACTGTCGCTCAATTGGAAGGTGCCTATGGCACCGTAGTGATGGACAAGCGCGACTCTGAAAGATTGATTGCTGCACGTTCTGGAAGCCCATTGGTGATTGGTTTGGGAATAGGTGAGAACTTCCTTGCTTCAGACCAGTTAGCGCTGCTTAACGTGACACGTCGTTTCCTCTTTCTCGAAGAAGGTGACGTTGCCGAAATTACGCGCCGTCATGTCGATATCTATGATGTTGAAGGCAACGCCGTTGAGCGTAGCATCAATGAGTCGTCTGCAGAGCACGATGCTGCAGATAAAGGCATTTATCGCCACTACATGCAGAAAGAGACCTTTGAGCAACCCTCGGCCGTTATCAGTACCCTTGAAGGCCGTATTGATGCTAACTCGGTATTGGTTGATAGCTTAGGTCATGGTGCGAAAGACATTCTTCAAAAAGCCGAACATATTCAAATTATTGCCTGTGGTACGTCTTACAACGCAGGCATGGTGGCGCGCTATTGGATTGAGTCCATTGCAGGTGTGAGCTGCGATGTTGAAATTGCCTCTGAATTTCGTTATCGCAACTTTGTCACGCGTCCAAATAGTGTGCTTATTACACTTTCACAATCTGGAGAAACAGCAGATACGCTCGCGGCATTACGTTTGGCAAAAGAACGCGGCTTTATGGCGGCAATGACGGTATGCAACGTGGCGGGCTCATCCTTGGTTCGTGAATCTGACATCGCCATCATGACGCGAGCGGGTACTGAAATCGGTGTGGCATCAACCAAAGCATTCACCACACAGCTTACTGCTCTTCTGATGATAGTCACGGCGCTGGGTAAGCAAAAAGGCATAGTGAGTGCTGACAAAGAAGCTGAGATTGTTAAAGCCTTGCAGCGTTTGCCTTCGCATATTGAAAAAGCGCTGATGTTTGATAAGCAAATTGAAGCGCTTGCAGAAGATTTTGCAGATAAACATCACGCACTGTTTCTTGGTCGAGGTGAGTTTTACCCTATTGCGGTGGAAGCGTCTTTAAAGCTAAAAGAGATTTCTTATATTCACGCAGAAGCGTATGCCGCTGGCGAGCTGAAACACGGCCCTCTGGCGTTGATTGATGCGGACATGCCAGTCATTGTCATTGCACCAAACAATGAGTTGTTAGAAAAGCTTAAATCCAACATCGAAGAAGTCCGTGCGCGCGGTGGTCAATTGTATGTGTTTGCGGATGAATCTGCTGGGTTTCAAGAAAGTGATGGCATGACAATTATTCCTATGCCGCCAGTTGACGAAGTGTGCGCACCCATCTTTTATACGGTGCCAATGCAGCTACTTTCATATCATGTTGCCCTTATTAAAGGGACGGATGTTGATCAGCCACGTAACTTGGCAAAAGCGGTCACTGTCGAGTAATCCGCTGAATAGATACCCCAGAGCTGTACAAAAAAAGGAGCCTTGGCTCCTTTTTTTGTCACATTATGCATGGAGTTTTACATTCGTTGCTATTTGCAACTTGGAAACCTGTCACGACATTTGCATTTTGCAAATCATTTCGCATCTATAACAAGACACCTCGCCTAGAAAGATAAGCAACAACATTCGACATCATCATAACTCTATGAATTATATTGCTATTTATTTTGTCTAAATAGTTGGCGCACATTGTGCATATTGTCGATAAAGCAGCACAACAACAACCAAAGCTGTAAGTCGTAGGGAGTGAAGTATGATCGACTCGAAATCACAAGTAGCAAAACGCATTAAAGAAGCCCGTGAGTGGAAAGGGATCACTCAGGTGAAAATGGCAAAACTACTGGATGTAGCGCGCCAAACGTATTTAGACATTGAAACAGGCAAAACAGAACCTCGTGTTCGTATGTTGTCTGAAATCGCCGAAATTACCGAACGCCCATTGGTTTGGTTTGTGTATGGTGACGCGGACGTTGAACTGCATGATGTGCAGTACAAGCAAGACGTTAACCGCCTCCTAGAGCACTTTTCTAAATTGCCTCACGAAGCGCGTACAGCGATTCTTAATCAGAGCGTTAACATGGCATCGTTCTTGGTCAATTATTCCAAATCGGCCCAAAGAGGTTAAGCACTCACTTACTTGGTAGGCTTCGCCCAGCCTTGCCTGCCAAAATAGGTTTTGCATTAAAGCCTTGTCATTTGGCTTAGGCAACGACAGCCTAGATTCACAATTCAACAATGCTTTACATGTGAACATGACTGCGCTGTGCATAATGCAGGATCTAGCAGTAGAGAGTGTGACAGTGAAACGGTGTAAACCTGACACTGTGACGAAGAGTTGTGGGGCAAGATACGATGTTGATTGTCAAATCTCACGTTGCACAGCGCATCAGAGAAGCGCGAGAGTATCGAGAGATCACGCAAGTGGAAATGGCGCAACATCTTGATGTTGCGCGGCAGACTTATTTAGATATTGAGTCAGGCAAGACGGAACCTAAAGTCTCTTCACTTGTTACTATAGCCGACGTAACTGGTCGTCCGTTAAATTGGTTTTTATACGGTGAAAGTACGCGAAGTGATATCGCGTTTACACACAGAGATGATTTGAATAACTTATTATTTTTATTCAATCAACTCCCGCTTTCGGCGCGTAATCTCGTGATGGATCAGGCTTTGTTATTGGCAGAGTACATGGTGATCATGAAGTCATCGGATAACGATGCTTAAAAATAAAAAGCCCAGCTTTCGCTGGGCTTTTTGCTAACAACGCGTTTATTTAGGCTATTGCTTGGCAAGAAAGAATCGATATGACGGGTTTTCCGATTCATCTTTCCACGAATAACCAAGCTCACGTAGATGCGTGGTAAATGACAGCAGATCGGCTTCTTCAAGCTCAAAACCACACAATACGCGCCCATAGTCGGCACCGTGGTTGCGGTAGTTAAAGATGCTGATGTTCCAATGTGTGCCCAGTGTGTTGAGAAAACGCAGCAGTGCACCAGGGTATTCTGGAAACTCGAAGCTATACAAACGCTCCTTCATGACTTTGGTTGGTCGCCCGCCAATCATGTAGCGAACGTGAACCTTCGCCATTTCGTCGTCTGAGAGGTCTTCGACCGCATACCCACCTTTCCGCAGATCAGCGATGATACTATCAAGCTCTTCCTGGCCATTGAGCAAACGCACGCCAACAAAGATATTTGCTTCGGCATCATCACTGTGGCGATAGTTAAACTCGGTAACTGCTCGACCCCCAAGCACTTTGCAGAAGTCCAGAAACGCACCCGTACGTTCAGGAATAGTCACTGCTAACAAACCTTCACGCTTTTCACCCAGCTCCGCGCGTTCAGACACGTAACGAAGACTGTGGAAATTTGTGTTAGCGCCTGACAGGATAGCTGCAAGGTTCTTGTCTTTAAGTTGATGCTGCTCGACATAACGTTTCAGGCCAGCCAGTGACAGTGCACCTGCAGGCTCTGAGATAGCGCGTGTGTCTTCGAAAATATCTTTTACCGCTGCGCATATCTCATCGCTAGAGACAGTAATGATGTCATCAAGGTGTTCTTGGCAAACACGGAACGATTCATCACCAATGCGTTTTACGGCAACACCGTCAGCGAACGTACCCACATTCTCTAGCGTGACGGGCTCGCCCGCTTCTAATGCCGCTTTGAGGCATGCGGAGTCTTCCGCTTCCACGGCAATGAGTTTTACGTGTGGCATGAGCTGTTTGATGATGACAGCGACACCTGCGGCGATACCACCGCCGCCTACGGGCAGGAAGATGTAATCAAGGTGACCATTTTGCTGCAGCATTTCCATGCCAATGGTACCTTGCCCCGCAATGATAGACGGGTGATCAAAAGGTGGCACAAAGGTGTAGCCGTATTCTTCTGAAAGTTCTACGGCCTTGGCTTTGGCTTCATCAAAGTTATTGCCATGCAACACCACATTGCCACCAAAGCTGCGCACTGCGGCGACTTTGATGTCTGGGGTAGTTCTTGGCATCACGATCGTGGCTTTCACGCCCAGTTTGCTGCTAGACATCGCAACGCCCTGAGCGTGATTTCCTGCAGAAGCGGCAATTACGCCTGCTTTTTTCTGCGTGTCAGTCAGTTGAGACATCATGTTGTAAGCACCACGCAACTTAAACGAATGCACCGGTTGGCGGTCTTCACGCTTCAGTTGAATGGTATTACCCAATCGCTGGGAAATTCGTGGCATGTCCTGCAAAGGACTAACAATCGCCACTTCATACACAGGTGCGCGTAAAATATCGCGCAGGTAATCGGCATTACTGAGCGGTGCAACGTCTTGAGTTTTTTGGTGGGCCTGCGTCATGATTACCCCTCCAGTTTGCTTTTATCGCGAACAGCACCTTTATCGGCACTGGTTGCAAGGCTTGCATAGGCTTTAAGGGCCAATGAGACAACGCGTTCACGTGAAACGGGTTTCCAACCACGCGCATCCGTTTCTGCGCGACGGGTAGCCAGTTCGGCGTCATCCACTTCCAGCACAATTGAACGGTTAGGGATATCAATGGCAATGATGTCGCCTTGCTTCACCAAACCGATCGTACCGCCACTCGCTGCTTCTGGAGAAACGTGACCGATAGACAAACCACTGGTACCGCCAGAGAAGCGACCATCGGTGATTAACGCACACGCTTTACCTAAGCCCATCGATTTCAAGTAGGTGGTTGGGTAGAGCATTTCTTGCATACCTGGGCCGCCTTTCGGACCTTCGTAACGAATAACAACCACTTCACCTGCTTTTACTGCGCCAGACAGAATGCCGTTAACCGCATCTTCTTGCGCTTCGAAGACATGAGCAGGGCCTCGGAAAACGAGGTTCTCTTCGTCTACACCCGCGGTTTTAACGATACAGCCATCTGCGGCGAGGTTGCCACTCAGCACGGCAAGACCGCCTTCTTGGCTGAACGCATTTTCACGAGTACGGATACAACCGTTAACGCGGTCGTCGTCGACGGTATCCCAGCGACAATCTTGCGAGAAGGCTTTGGTGGTGCGAATGCCCGCAGGGCCAGCACGGAAGAAGGTTTTCACATCTTCGTCTTCGGTCACCATGATGTCGTATTGCGCAATGGTGTCAGCCATGGTTTGACCCAAGACGGTCGGTACGTCGGTATTGAGCAGATTGGCACGTGCCAATTCGCCCAAGATGGCGATAACGCCGCCCGCACGGTGAACGTCTTCCATGTGGTATTGCTGGGTAGACGGAGCCACTTTACAAAGATGAGGAACACGACGAGACATGCGGTCGATATCATCCATGTCGAAATCAATCTCACCTTCTTGCGCAGCAGCGATAAGGTGAAGCACGGTGTTACTTGAACCACCCATCGCGATGTCGAGCGCGGTGGCGTTCTCAAAGGCGGCACGACTTGCGATATTACGTGGCAATACCGATGCATCGTCTTGTTCGTAGTAGCGCTTGGTTAAATCAACAATGCGCTGACCCGCTTTTAGGAACAACTGTTCGCGATCAGCGTGGGTTGCCAGCATTGAACCGTTACCGGGTTGGCTAAGGCCCAGCGCTTCAGTCAAGCAGTTCATGGAGTTAGCGGTGAACATGCCTGAGCATGAACCACACGTTGGGCAGGCTGATCGTTCGATCTGCTCGCTTTGCTCGTCTGAGACTTTTGGATCGGCGCCTTGGATCATGGCATCCACCAGATCTAATTTTAAGATCTGATCAGAAAGCTTGGTTTTACCCGCTTCCATTGGGCCGCCAGAAACAAAGATCACGGGGATGTTGATGCGCATGGCAGCCATCAACATTCCGGGGGTGATTTTGTCACAGTTCGAAATACAGACCATGGCATCCGCACAGTGTGCATTGACCATGTATTCCACGGAATCAGCAATCAGTTCACGTGATGGCAGGCTATAAAGCATGCCGCCGTGACCCATTGCGATACCATCATCGACGGCGATAGTATTGAATTCTTTGGCGATACCGCCAGCTTCTTCAATCTCACGTGCAACGAGTTGGCCCATGTCTTTTAGGTGAACGTGTCCCGGTACGAACTGGGTAAAAGAGTTCACGACGGCAATGATGGGTTTTCCGAAATCTTCATCTTTCACGCCAGTGGCACGCCAAAGGGCGCGTGCGCCGGCCATGTTGCGACCGTGTGTGGTGGTGGCTGAACGATACTTAGGCATTTCCTTGTCCTCTTTTACTGCTTATTTGGCTTCCGGAGAGACCGGATCGAGCCATCCCCATTTGTCTTCTGTTTGGCCGTTGAACAGGCCAAAGAATGCGGATTGCACTTTTTCTGTAATTGGGCCACGCGCGCCTTCACCCACGGTGATTTGGTCAACGCTGCGAACCGGTACTATTTCAGCGGCTGTGCCTGTCATGAACACTTCATCGGCAAGGTACAGCGCTTCACGTGCGATATTTTCTTCGCGCACTTCATAACCCATGTCACGAGCAAGGATCATGATGGAATCACGCGTGATGCCAGGCAAAATTGCGCTGGTGGCAGGTGGCGTAGAAATAACGCCATTTCGTACCACAAACAAGTTTTCGCCAGCACCTTCTGAGAGGTAACCATCAACACTCAATGCAATACCTTCAGCATAGCCGTGGCGACGTGCTTCACCACCAACGAGCAAGCTAGATAGGTAGTTACCCCCTGCTTTTGCGGCGGTTGGAATGGTGTTTGGTGCTGCGCGGTTCCAGCTTGAAATCATCGCATCCACACCGTTTGCTAGCGCTTCTTCGCCGAGGTAAGACCCCCAGCCGAAAGCGGCAATGATCAGATCCATTTCAGTTTCTGGCGGTGGGCAAACACCTAAACCCACATTGCCGACAAAGCCCAATGGACGAATGTAGGCGGAGTTGAGTTTGTTGGCGCGAAGGGTTTCACGACAGGCTTCCATCAGCTCATCGACGCTGTATGGGATCGGGAAACGGTAGATTTTTGCACTGTCTTTCAGACGCTGCATGTGCTCACGATGGCGGAAAACGATAGGGCCGTTCGGGGTGTCATAGCAACGAATGCCTTCGAACACCGAGGTACCATAATGCATCGCGTGAGTCAGAACGTGAACCGTGGCATCTTGCCAAGGAATGAGTTCACCGTTAGACCAAATATAATCCGCTGTGTTTGCCATGTATTCATCCTTTTTAGTAACGCACTACAGTTATTCTTGCGGGAGCAGACGTACGTGTGAGACATCCCATAATTTGTCTAATTGGCTATGAAGGTTGGTAACAGGGCGAGTGCTTTCCACCTTCAGGGTAATTTCAACCACATCATTACTGTCTGTATGATGCATGTCTAAGCGGGTAAGGCGAAAGCCACGGTGACGTACGATGCGAAGCAATCGCTCCAACAATTCAGGCTTATCGTCCGCTTCAATAATGAGGGTATGTGATTGGCTCATGTTCTCTCCAACATATCCTGGTTGGCGGCGCCGGGTGGAACCAGCGGCCATACGTTCTCTTCCTCTGAGATAGCAACATGCAGCAGGTAGGCTGTGTCACTGGCCATCATCTCTTGTAGAGCAGGGATGACCTCTTCTTTACAGGTGATGGTCTTACCAGGAATGTTGAACGCGCTTGCGAGCGTGACAAAATCCGGGTTGTCAGACAAATTGGTTTCGCTAAAGCGTTTGTCGAAAAACAGCTCCTGCCACTGACGAACCATCCCTAAGCGCTGATTATCCAACAGCACCATTTTGACGGGTATATTACGTCGTTTTAAAGTTCCTAGCTCTTGAACGTTCATCATAAATGAACCATCTCCCGAAACTAATACAACCTGATCTTTTGGCCTTGCCATTTTTGCGCCCATGGCGGCGGGTAAGCCAAAGCCCATGGTGCCGAGCCCTGCTGATGTCAGTAAGTTTTCAGGGCGACGTGGTTGTACGTGCTGAGCAACCCACATTTGGTGTTGCCCTACATCGGTCGCGACCACGGTTGAATCTGGCATCATGTCAGAAAGTTGCTTTAACAGCAGCGGCGCATAGATGGCGTCGCCCGGATGATCATATCGCCAACCGAAATCTTTCATCATGGTGTCGATGCTCTCTTGCCACTCGGAGATATCAGCGGGCTCACCAAGCTGTGGTAAGACGACATTCAGATCGCCGCGAAGAGGGACGTTTGCACGGCGAAGCTTATTAAACTCTGCGGCATCAATATCGATGTGCACCACGGTCGCATTCGGTGCGAAGGTATCGAGCTTTCCGGTCACGCGGTCATCAAAGCGAGCACCAATTGCAATCAAGAGATCGGATTGTTGAACCGCGAGGTTAGCGGCTTTTGTGCCATGCATACCTAACATACCTAAGTAGTACGGGTAATCGCGATGTACCGACCCTAACCCTTTTAATGTGCAGGTTGCAGGGATTTGGCTGTGATTCAGAAATTGGCGCAGCGTGTCTGTTGCGTGTGCCAATTGAACACCCCCGCCGACATACACGATAGGCTGCTTGCTTGCGGCAATCAGCGCGTTGGCTTCTTGCAGTGATGTGATTGACACGTTTGGTGCGGAAGGCAAAGGAATGTTCGGCGCGGTTGTCTCGTCGATTTGTCCGAGTTGAACATCTTTAGCGATATCCACCAGCACAGGGCCGGGACGGCCTTCTTTAGCAACCACAAAGGCTTCTGCCAGGGTTTTGGCTAAATCACGTTGATCAGTCACCAGAAAACTGTGTTTAGTACACGCAAGGGAAAGGCCGAGTACGTCGACTTCTTGAAAGGCATCGGTACCGATAAGGGGGCTGGCGACTTGACCTGTGATAGCGACAATAGGCACGGAGTCCATCATGGCATCAGCGAGGCCGGTGATCAGGTTGGTCGCACCAGGGCCGGAGGTGGCAAGGCAGACGCCCACACCGCCAGTTGAACGTGCATAACCGATAGCAGCCATCGCAGCACCTTGTTCATGGCGACAAAGTACGTGATCAAGGCCACCGTCATAAAGGGCATCGTAAACGGGCATGATAGCGCCGCCTGGGTAACCGAAGATGGTTTCTACGCCTTGCTCGCGCAATGCGCTTACTACTAACTGTGCACCTGTCATTTGAGCTTCCCCTCTGTTGAATTGAGAGAGAAGCGCTGTTGCCCTGCTTCCTGTGGTGTTTCCATACCGCGTTTTCCTTATGCGTTTACAACCGGACTTCCAATGTTAAAAAGCCCCCGAACCTTTCGATGCGGGGGCTGGTTGCGATGTTTTTGTTACTTTCTAAACGTCGCTGCCCCTCGCGGTAGTACCACCACGATAATTGAAATAATAATGACGAGGGCGCGAGTTGATAAATTCATTTTTTCTCTTACGTTAACCACCGAATGTTAGGTGATGAGCGTTTATGTCAATGTTTGTTTGCATACTTGTTGTCTGCCCCTAGTGGTATCACAGACGTTCGTCGCATGACAAGTAAAAACTGACCAGTTTTTACTTTTTTAGCATCGTAATGCAGTAATACTATCTCTTTATGCACTTAACTAGTTGATAGTTAAATAGATAGCTACGGGGCGTTATGAATCTTGCCATTATTCAAAGCCGGGCTTGTGTCGGTGTCGGCGCACCACAAGTGACCGTTGAAGTTCATATCAGTAATGGTCTTCCTGCCTTCAACTTGGTTGGATTGGCTGAGACGACGGTAAAAGAAGCGCGAGATCGCGTGCGTAGTGCCATCGTGAATTCCGGCTTCGAATTTCCTGCCCGGCGTATCACTGTCAACCTTGCGCCTGCTGACTTGCCCAAAGATGGCGGGCGATTTGACTTACCTATCGCGCTTGGCGTGTTGGCGGCTTCTGGTCAAATTCCAATGACGACACTCAATCAACACGAGTTTGTTGGAGAACTTGCACTCTCAGGACAGCTTCGTGCCGTGAAAGGCACATTGCCCGCTGCGGTTGTTTGTCGCGAGGCAGGGCGACGTTTAGTGGTGCCGGATGATAACGGAGGCCAAGTTGCGCTGGTGGGGCGAGATACGCATTTATCCGCGCCTGATCTCAATGCTGTGTGTCGACATCTCAGTGGTCAAGGTCACTTATCGTTAAAAGAGCCAGACAACATGGAGACCGTCACGCACGAAAACCATCGTTGTCTGCAAGACATTATTGGTCAGCAACAAGGCAAACGCGCGCTAGAGATCTCAGCCGCTGGATCCCATAATTTGCTATTTTTGGGCCCACCAGGGACGGGTAAAACCATGTTGGCGTCGAGAATGGCGGATTTGCTTCCGCCCATGAGTGATACCGAGGCACTTCAAACCGCAGCCATTACTTCTCTGACAGAGCGTCCGCTTCATGAGGGGAATTGGCGTCAGCGACCGTTTCGTTCGCCTCACCATTCTAGCTCCATGGCAGCGTTGGTGGGCGGAGGTACTGTGCCGAAACCGGGCGAAATCTCTTTGGCGCATAATGGCATTCTTTTTCTTGATGAGATGCCTGAGTTCGAACGCAAAGTCTTAGATTCGTTGAGAGAGCCATTAGAGTCAGGCGAAGTCATGATCTCTCGAGCCAACAGTAAAACCCTTTTCCCTTCTCGCTTTCAGTTAGTCGGGGCGCTAAACCCAAGTCCAACGGGTCACTATGAAGGACAGTTGGCACGATCTAACCCGCAGGCCACGTTGCGTTACTTGAATCGTTTGTCTGGCCCATTTTTAGATCGTTTTGATTTATCCATTGAGATACCTGCTTTGCCTCGAGGCACCTTGGCGGAAGGGGGGGATCGCGGCGAACCGACCAGCGTGGTTAAAGCGCGGATAGAACGCGCACGTGCCTTGATGCTCGCGCGTGCAGGTAAGGTCAATTGTTTGCTGTCGAGTCGTGAAATTGAAACCTATTGTCCGCTATCAAAAGCGGATGCGGATTTTCTTGAGACCGCGCTACATCGCTTAGGGCTGTCAATTCGGGCGTATCATCGCATCATCAAAGTGGCGCGTACCATTGCCGATCTTTCCGGCGAGCAAGACATCCAACGTGGACACCTTGCAGAAGCTTTAGGCTATCGAGCCATGGACCGATTACTCAAACAGTTGACCTCATTGGCAAGTTAGGAAAGCGAACGGGTGATTGACGGTGAAACCTTTGACCTTGAGTCACTGCGTGTAACTGAATGGTGTTTTCTATTTCAGCGTCGTATCATACGGCTTCGATGAATTCTGCATTTTCCGCTTAGGGATAATTGATTTGGTTTTGCTCCTGAACCTGCTTTTTGTCAGCCTCAATACGGCAGTGAGCGCTTTGTTTCTCTGTCTATTGGCGCTCATCAAACTGATATTGCCTTTTACTGCGGCGCAAAGAGCAATTACGCGGATCAGTAACGGGGTCATGTGGGTCTGGGCAACGCTTAATCACAAAATGTTGAATCTGACCTCCTCGGTAGAATGGGACGTGCAAGGCGGGGAATCACTCAGTAAAGAAGGCTGGTACTTGCTGATTTGCAATCACCTAAGCTGGACGGATATTGTGGTTGTTTTCTCCGTGTTTCGTAACCGTATTCCAATGGCGAAGTTTTTCCTTAAGCAGGAGCTTTTGTATGTCCCGTTTTTAGGGGTAGCCTGTTGGGCGGTGGATATGCCTTTTATGAAGCGTTACTCACGTCAGTATTTACTTAAGCATCCACACAAGCGCGGGCGTGATTTAGTCACAACGCGAAAATCGTGTGAGCGCTTTCGTCAAACCCCCACAACTGTCGTCAATTTTGTGGAAGGAACGCGTTTTACGCCTGAAAAACACCGCCAAACTCGTTCGCCATTTACTCATCTCCTTGCGCCAAAAACGGGTGGTATTGCCTACACCTTGGGTGCAATGGGCGATCAATTTGATGCCATTATTAATGTCACCGTCGCCTATCCGGAAAACCGAGTGTTGCCTTTTAAAGCGCTGTTATCTGGGAAGATGAAAAAGATTGTCGTTCGGATTGATTCCTTGCCAGTTGATGCTCAGGTCACGGGGGATTACTTTAATGATAAAGACTTTAAGCGTGATTTTCAGCAGTGGCTTTATCAACGTTGGCAAGAGAAAGACAGTGAGCTAAGTGCTATCTATGGTGAAGGCGTTCACCAATACGCAGACTCATCGCGAGAATCGAATGCAGCGTAATTGCTGGGCGAGAAACAAAAAAAGGGCCAATAGGCCCTTTTTTATATCTGAATTTCTTATTGCGTAAGCAGGAAGTTCACCAGCGCAAAGTAATCATCAGTGGATTTGATGGTTTTCGGAGTCACGTGGTATCTACCGTTAACGATAACCGCAGGCACACCACGAAGGCCTGATGCTTGGAATGCTTTATCAAAGCGGTTTGCCATTGCGTTTGCAGCAAAGCTGTTGAAGGTGCCGTCATATTGCGCGGCGTCTACGCCTTCATCAATGAACATCTGACGTAGCTCTTCATCATCACGTGGTGGTTTTTGCAGAAGGTGAATACGGTTGAAAATTACCGGCATCATTTTGTCTTCCACGCCGAGCATAACCGCAGTTGCTTGCGCTTTGCTTAGCGATTTACCCATGTTGCCACCCATAAAAGAAACATGGTTCTTGTTAAAGGCGACATTCTCTGGGATCTGCTTCTTCAGTTCTGCCATCAAGCCTTGGCTTTTGTTGCAATGCGGACAGTAGAAAGAAAAGAATTCGGTCACGGTTGGTGACTCGGTTTTTGGCAAATCCAATACCTGATAATCTTCACCCGCATTAAAGCGTGCTGCATGTGCCGAAAATGCCAGCATAGTGACTGCTGCAAAGGCTAACAATTTTTTCAACATAACGTTCTTTCTCCCTGGGTATTGTTATTATTCGGCCTACCATTGAGGCGTTAGTGACAGCACGGGTTCCTCTAGTGCCGCTAATTGTTCTTTAAAGGCGAGGACCTGATTTTCCCAGTATTTTGCCTCAGCAAACCAAGGAAATGCACGAGGAAATGCAGGATCTTGCCAACGTTTTGCCAGCCACGCCATGTAGTGCACCATTCTGAGACCACGCAAAGGTTCAATAAGTTGCAACTGTTGATGCGGAAAATCGTGGAATTCCGAGTAGGCTTCCGCAATGGTATCGAGTTGTGCGAGTCGATCACCTCGATCGCCATTGAGTAACATCCAGATGTCCTGAATGGCGGGTCCGTTTCGCGCATCGTCGAGATCGACGAACATTGGCCCATCTCGCCACAGAATATTGCTTGGGTGGCAGTCGCCATGAAGACGAATACTCGGCCACTGATTGTTCCATTGCGATGTCAGTACGCCAATCAATCGATCGAGATCAGAAAAAAAGCTGTTTTCGAGATGCATTGGAATGAACGTACTGTTTTCGAGCTCGCGGCGAGGCTGCAGGACATATTCTTCAAGACCCAATGTTGGGCGATGAATAAATGGATTGCTTGTACCCACTTGATGAATACGCCCCAGAAAGCGCCCCACCATTTCAAGCTGATCCCAGTTGTCCACTTCAAACGAACGTCCACCAACACTGGGGAAAACCGCAAAACGATAGCCGTCGTAATTGAACAGGGTGGTTCCGTTGAGCTGCATAGGAGCTGCCACAGGAATGTCGGCGTCTTCTAAATCGAGCGCGAATTGATGCTCTTCGAGGATTTGCTCATCGCTCCAGCGTTGTGGGCGATAAAACTTGGTCACCAGACGGCGACGTTCTTCATCTTGAAACTGATAGACGCGGTTTTCATAGCTGTTTAGCGCCAGTAAACCAGACTCAGGACGAATGCCGACCGACTCGAGTGCATTGAGCAGCGTGTCGGGGGTCAGTTGTTGGTAGTTAAATTGCGCGTCGCTCATAGGATCACTTCGTGTGGGTGATGATACGCGATGGTATCAGAGAACATGGCGTGGGTGATGATTACGGTGAAAAATGTGCGGCAATGAAAAAGGGCGCAATGATGCGCCCTTTGAACAACGTTAATATTTACAGTTTGCTGATAAAACGACTTTCTGTTTGCACGGATTTCTGATCATCACCCGACTGTCGTTCAAGCACAAACATGATGTTAGTCACCGGTGTTGTAAGTTCATACGGGTCAATCGCTAGGCTCACGGGTAAGGTAAATATTTCGCCCGCCTTTAAAGATACCTGTTGTTTCCCATACCATTCGATGCCATCAATCCCTGATACAGAGAGGTTGTAAGTTTCTGGCTGCTGGGTTTTATTGAGAATTTTCAAGGTGTATGTATTCTCAATTAAGCCATCGCTATTGGTTTTAAACAGCTGTGCACGGTCTCTTATCACATCGAGGCGCATTGGCTGCACGGCGGACAATAGGTAGAAGAATAGGACACACATCGCTACCATAACTGCACCATAGCCTAAGAGTTTAGGGCGCATGATATCGACTTTATGTCCTTCGAGTTTGTGCTCAGTGGTATAGCTGATCAGGCCCTTGGCGTAGTTCATGCGCTCCATGGTTGCATCACACGCATCGACACAGGCACCGCAGTTGATGCACTCATACTGCAAACCATCGCGAATATCGATGCCCGTTGGGCACACTTGCACGCAAAGATTGCAGTCAATGCAGTCCCCTAATCCCAACTCTTTCGGGTCTTTCTTACGAGGCCTTGGACCGCGCGCTTCGCCTCGTTCTTTGTCGTAACCCACAATGAAAGTGTCTTTATCGAACATCGCGGACTGAAAACGGGCGTACGGACACATGTGAATACACATGATAGAGCGCATCCAGCCAGCGTTGCCGTAAGTACACACACTGAAGAATAAGACCCAGAAAACAATCCAGAAGCTACTTGAGAAGGTGAAAAATTCAATGAACAGGGTTTTGACGGGAACAAAGTAGCCGACAAAAGTTAAGCCTGTCAGCAGTGCCACAGCAAACCAACAAAGGTGCTTCACGGTTTTTCTGGCGAACAAGCCTGATGTCATTGGCTTTTGGTCTTGAGAGCGTCGTTTATTGGCGGGGCCTTCTAGCTTTTCTTCAAACCAAATATAGATGAAGGTCCACACCGTTTGAGGACAAAGGTATCCACACCAGACGCGGCCTAAAAAGGTGGTGATAAAGAAAAGGCCAAACGCAGCGATCATTAATACCGACGCGAGC
Source organism: Enterovibrio makurazakiensis (assembly GCF_050336585.1). Lineage (NCBI taxonomy): Bacteria > Pseudomonadati > Pseudomonadota > Gammaproteobacteria > Vibrionales > Vibrionaceae > Enterovibrio > Enterovibrio makurazakiensis. The sequence continues at coordinate 18,820 of NZ_JAKJSE010000033.1, read as the reverse complement.
AGTGTTAGATCTTGTGGCCACAAGGTTGTGCCGAAAAAATTGAATTGCTGTTTGCCAATATCAATCAAGATGGCTTGTCTGTCGCCATACTGAATCCACGGCGTGAGAACGAAAAGCAGCATGAAAAACCAGCCCATTTTTTGGCGGAGTTTCTGGTATATCCCTTTGGCTTCTCGCACATAAATACGATTGCTGGGGTTAAAGCGGTCGCCGCTGCCTTTGTGGGTTTTTGGGTTAAACTCTTTGGGAGTAACGTCTTTGACGTCTATTTTATCCTTGCTCATGACACTTGCATTCCTTGGGTCAAACCGGTTCTCCCGGTTAATTTGCTTGGGTACGTTGCCCACGCATCTTTTGATTAGAATTTACATCAATATTAGACCGTAGATTATACCGTAGTGGATGCAAAGAATTCTGTGCGTATGGTGGAAAATTGGTCGACGTAAGTGCTGATGACGTGTAACAGATGATTGTATTGTAATAAAAAAGCGAAGCTGTCTAGCTTCGCTTTCTGTCTGGAATTCTGTGGCGAGATTAGCTGATAATGCCACGTGCTCGCAATATTGCCGTTTTGAAGTCATTCTCACAATCTTTCGCGAGACCTGGGATCATTTCATCCTTGCTGCTGTTACGCATTTTCAGGTGATAGATCAGCACATCATCAGTGAGTGCATCCAGTTGACCTTCATAACCCGCTTCTTTGGCGAGTTTGCCGATCATTTGCATCAGATTCAGCTCGGGTTCTTTCTGCCATTCTGGGTGAAGCAGTTCTATCAGTTCGTTAACGCGATGACATTTCATTGATGACTCCAATTTGGGCTAACACAGTGTTAAAAAATAGCCTTGGTTTTTATATGGCTTATTCGCCCTACAGTACCAGAATCACTATGTGCAAGCTATGTCGTCTTATGCCGCTTCGCCAGTAGGCTCTTCGGGGTTTAACACTGGGGTTGGGCGGATCAATGTCAGATCAGGCGTCGATGTTTTTGATGATGCTTTAAACGTTGGAGCAAACGAAGTAGAGCGCATACGTGCAGGGGTACGAGTAACACGAACGGTGCGAACAGTAACAGGGCGCATTTAAGTTTCTCAGTTTTCGCGCATCCATGACGAGGTTGATAGCAGAGTGATTCAGGGGTTCCGATGGCTGATAGCCTTGCTGTAATTCCACTCTGAAATGAAATTTCGCGCGGAGCATATCAAAAACAGATTGTTTAAAAAAGCACCAAGTTAAAAAAAATTAAAAAGCCGTATTCACGGCTTTTTCTTGAACAGTTTACGGAGTTAAGGAATCGGCATGACCCGATTTCTTCCGAGGTTTTTTGCTTCGTACAACTGGGTATCAGCACGGGCAATCATGCTGCGAATGCTATCCCCTTTGTCAAATTGAGCAACGCCGATAGACACAGTGATGTTGTCGAGTTTTTTGCTGGTTTTTTTGTCTTTAATGACCAATTTATCGATGCTCGCCCGAATGGTTTCTGCCACACGGCAAGCGCCCTTCAATTGACGGTTTGGCACGAGCAAAGCGAACTCTTCACCACCATAGCGAAAGGCTTGAATGCCTTCACGGCAGTAATCCGACAATCGCTTTGCGGTGAGCTTGAGTACCTGATCACCCATTAAGTGACCATAGGTATCATTGAAGTTCTTAAAGTGGTCGAGATCGCAAAGTAGCAATGAAAAGCCTTTTGGTGGCGGGCTATTGGCGAGTGCGCCTAACTCTGAGTCAAAGGCTCGTCTGTTGAATATGCCTGTCAATGCATCATGCAACGCTTCTTCGTTAGCTTGTGCCAATGTCTCTTTAAGCCGTGCGATTTCTCTTTGCGCATCAGCCAATTGGTTTTTAAAGAAACTTGTCGATTGGCGAATTTGGTTTGACCCTTTAACGGCACTTCGAACAACGGCGATAGTTTCATCCATCGACAATGTTTCTTCGCCGACGCGCGAGAGTTGGGAGAAGGTTTTATCTAACGTGTTTTGAAATGTATCAGTGTCTTTGAGCGTATCTTCCATGGTGTTGCCCATTTCCAATGCTAAAGCCTGTAAGCTTTGCTGGAAATCATCCGCTTCCTTGACTTTTTTATCCGCAAAGTGAGATTGATATAGCTGCTCACACTGTGTTTCGCTGAGCGTACCTGTCGCTTGTATTGATTCATTAATGTGCCACGAGAGGTCGGTGTCTGAGTCCGCCACATAGGTATACCATAGGGCATAATTGGTCGGTGTCGCTGGCACTTGGTGTTTCATTAGTAAGGGAACAACTTTCTTTAAATATGTTGTAGATAGCGCAAAATTATCTTTTGACATAGCTGGCTTTTTCTCCGTTGTATCAAGTGAGATAAATACCTTCACTGACTACCAGTTTTATAATCTTAGTTGAATTTAAGAAGAAGATGTGACGGTAGCGTTGATGTTGTATGTCTCAATGGGTTGATGCGCATGAATACTGGGAAGTAAAAAAGCAGGAGTAATAACAATGGGATGGTTTAAAAAAGCGCTAGCGAAAGTCGGCGTTGGCAGTGCCGAGGTTGCACTCATCATGCCTAAAGAAACATTCATGCAAGGTGAAACCACGACCATCGAAGTGACAATAACGGGCGGGAGTACGCCACAACCGATTGATACGATTTCGTTTGAGCTTTGTTGTGATTACATGGGATGGGAGCAAATTCGCACAACGGGTGAACAAGGACGTAAACGTCAGAGACGACGAATGACATATTCCCTCGCCAAGTGGCAGCTGCCTGACACCTTCACGTTGCAGCCTGGAGAAGTGCGCCAATTTGATACGCAATGTCAGATCCCTCGTCATACACCGCTCACGATGGGGGATGGAAAAGTGTGGGTGGTCGCAAACCTAGATATTCCAATGGGTAAAGATGCCTCATCGAAGACTTTTTTTTCGATTGGCCCGAGTGCGTGTTTCAATGCTGTGCTGGAAGGTTTTGAAGCCGTGGGCTGCCGAATAGAGAAAGTCAGCAATCAAGATGTTGAACGGTCGTCATTGCCTTTTGAGCAACGTATTGAGCTGGCGCCGGTTTCGGGTCGCCTGGTGGAGCTGTTACAGCGCATAGAGTTAGTTTCGAGTTGTGATGATAAAGGATTGCACCTCGCGTTAACGCTATATCGACAAGGTGAAGGGCTTGGAGATGCGCTAGGGCGTTTGGTTGGCGCCAATAAAGTGGAGCGCTCGCTCACTATTTCGCCGGACGCAACGGCAGAGCTAGCTCGTCGAGAAATCGACATATTGTTGGATAAAATTGAAGAATAATTTAAGCGTACACGTGTAAGCTTAAATGTGTCATACTCGTTTTCAGTATCACTGACGCCGCGTTTGCGACGTATTTGCGAGAAGGACGATTGAATTCATGACGACCAGTGCTCCCGCTTCGCCTTCATATTCTGTGAAGGAAGAAATTGCTAGTAGCATCAGCCATGGGCTGGGTGTGGTGTTTGGTATTGTGGCATTGATTCTATTGCTAGCAAAAGCGATAGGAGAGCATGCAGATACGCTGACCTTTGTGAGCTACAGCGTTTATGGTGCCAGCATCATCACTTTGTATTTGGCATCGACCCTGTATCACGCCATTCCTTCAGAAAAAGCGAAACGTGCGTTAAAGACATTCGATCATTGTGCGATTTATTTATTGATCGCAGGGACTTACACACCGTTCATGCTGATCGGCTTGCACACACCACTAGCGATTGGCGTCATGGCATTGATTTGGGGTATTGCCTTTGTTGGCATCATTCTAAAGATAGCCTTTGTTTATCGTTTTAAATCACTCTCCCTCGCGACATATCTGGCAATGGGATGGTTGTCTGTCGTGGTGATTTATCAGCTTGCCTACGCAATCCCAACGGCAGGTTTGGTGTTACTCGCACTGGGTGGATTGGTCTATTCGCTTGGCGTTATCTTCTATGTTAAGCGCACTATCCCTTATAACCACGCGATTTGGCATTTGTTTGTATTGGGCGGCACGGTTTTGCATTTTCTGGCGATTTATTTCTACGTTTAGCGCTGTATATATCCAACGGCGCTTGGCTTATAAAAAAGCCAACAGGGAGGCTATCCACTGCTGGCTTTTTTAATGCCGTGAGGGGGAGGTTTAGTCACGCCAGAATACGGGGAATAACAACACCAAGACGGTGAGTATTTCCAACCTTCCCATCAACATGCCGATAGACAGCGCCCACTTAGCGGTATCTGAAAGGCTGGCGAAATTACCTGTTGGGCCAATCACCGTTCCCATTCCAGGGCCAACATTGGCCACCGCTGTCATCGCTCCACTTAGGCTGGTGATCCCATCTAACCCCGTTGCCGCCAAGATCATTGCTAACACAATAATGGTGAGCAGGTAGGTGATGGCGAAGGCAACCACGGAGCGCACGATGTCTTCATTCACAGGGCGACCGTTGTAGCGCTGAATAAACACGCCCGATGGATGAACCAGTTGCTGAATGTGTTTTTTCAACAGAGCTAATGCGACTTGGAATCGAAATATTTTTGCCCCGCCAGAGGTTGAGCCTGAGCAGCCACCCACTAACAACATAAACGCAAAAATGACTGACGCAAAAGGCCCCCATGCGGTGAAATCATCAAGGCCAAAGCCAGTGGTAGTGACAACAGAGACGATGTTGAACATGGACACGCGAATCGCATCAGCGGTGGTGTAGTCCTTGGTAAGCACTAACCAGATGGCAACCATCAAAGAGGTGATGATAACCAGAGTGGTAAACCCTCGTATTTGCGCATCTTTGAAGAGTAACGAAGGGCTACGGCGTCTGAGTGATTGGATCATCAGCAAAAATGGCAAGCCACCCGCAAACATAAATACCGTACCCACCCATTGCGCCGAATGAGAAAAACGATTCATTGACGAGTCGGAAGTGGAATACCCGCCAGTTGAAAGGGTGGTCATGGCGTGGTTCACCGCTTCAAAGGGCGTCATACCCGTGAGCCAGTAGCTGATAAAGCACAAGCCAGACAAGAAGACATATACCATCATGATGCTGATGGCGACGTTCTTGGTACGTGGGCTCGATTTTGCTGACCAATCAGAAGACTCGGTTTGGAAAAGCTTCATCCCGCCGACATTGAGAAAGGGCAAGATGGCCACGCCCATCACGATAAAGCCGACCCCACCTAACCATTGCAAAATGGATCGCCAGAGCAAAATCGCAGGGGCCATCTGGTCTAGCCCGCTAAGGACTGTGGAGCCTGTTGTGGTGATGCCGGACATGGTTTCAAAGTAGGCATCGGTGAAGCTGATGTGGTTGATAAACACAAAAGGCAATGCGGCAAAGGCACTGGCGATAAGCCAAACCAATGTGGTAATGAGGAACATATCGCGGGCGTTGAGTCGAAAATTGTCTGTTTTACCTAAGGACAGACATAGAAATGCGGCGACGTGAGTAATGATGACCGACAGGCCAAAATCGAGAAACCCTGCCGTACCTGTGAAAAATGCGGTCAGGGTGGGGACGTACATGAAAAGGGCGATCTTTGACAAGAGCAGCCCGATAACGAAAAGTACGGGTCTAAAATTTACCATTTTCCGTGATGCTAATTAGAGGAAGAATGGACTCGGCTGGAACAGCCTTTCCACATCCGGAATATATTTTTTATCCACCAAGAACATCACGACATGGTCATCTTGTTGGATAACCGTTTTGTCGTGAGCGATAAGTACTTCGTCTTCCCTAACGATGGCACCAATGGTGGTACCTGGGGGGAGTTTGATTTCCCCAATAGCGCGACCAACCACTTTTGAGGTGTTGGAATCGCCATGTGCAATGGCCTCTATGGCTTCTGCAGCGCCACGGCGAAGTGACGATACGTTAACGATATCTGCTTTACGTACATGTGTGAGCAGTGCCGAGATAGTGGCTTGTTGCGGTGATATCGCGATATCAATGGCGCCACCTTGAACCAAATCGACGTAAGCGCCGCGTTGGATAAGTACCATGACTTTCTTGGCACCTAGGCGTTTTGCTAACATGGCCGACATGATATTGGCTTCATCTTCGTTGGTGACCGCAATAAAGACATCAATCTGATCGATATGCTCTTCACTGAGCAATTCTTGATCTGATGCATCACCACAGAACACGATAGTGTTTTCGAGAATTTCCGATAGTTGTTCCGCGCGGCGAGGGTTTCGCTCTATCAATTTAACGCTATAGGCGCGTTCAAGGCTTTTTGCGAGCCCTGCACCGATGTTGCCGCCACCCACAATCATGATGCGCTTGTAAGGTTTTTCAAGACGCTGCAGTTCACTCATCACTGAGCGAATGTGGTTGCTCGCTGCCACGAAGAACACTTCATCATCGGCTTCGATAATCGTGGTGCCTTGTGGGCGGATTGGACGGTCGCGACGGAAAATGGCAGCGACGCGAGTATCTACGTGAGGCATGTGCTCGCGAAGGGCTGAGAGCGCGTTCCCGACCAGTGGCCCACCATAGTAAGCTTTAACGGCCACTAGACCCACTTTGTTGTCTGCAAAGTTAACCACCTGCAATGCACCCGGGTATTCAATCAATCGATGGATATAACGCGTGACCAATTCTTCAGGCGCTATCAGGTGATCAACCGGACAGGCATCGGTTTGGAACAATTGTTCTTTGGCGGCGAGATATTCAGGGCTTCTGATCCGTGCAACGCGGTTTGGGGTGTTGTAGAGCGTGAAGGCGACTTGGCAAGCGATCATGTTGGTTTCGTCTGAGTTGGTGACGGCCACCAGCATGTCCGCATCTTGTGCGCCCGCTTCAAGGAGTGTCGGTGGGTGACTGGCGTAACCTTGCACCACCCTTAAATCGTATTTGTCTTGTAGCTCTCTGAGGCGCTCGGGGTTTTTATCGACGATGGTGATGTCATTGTTTTCGCCAACCAGATTCTCGGCCAACGTACCGCCGACTTGACCAGCCCCCAAGATGATAATTTTCATAACGTCTGCCTGAACCTCAGTTCATTGTTATTAGTTTTATTAACGGGCAACCCTGCGGTTACCCGTTTTTGGTGCCATTACGCTTTTTTGAGTTCAGCGTAATAGAAACCATCCATGTTTTCTTCACCCGGTAGAATTTGGCGACCAGGGCGATCGGCGGTGCCTGTAATTAACGCGGCATCAGAGGTTCGCGCAAGGAACGCTTTCACTTGCTCGCTGTTTTCTTGTGGCGTGATTGAGCAGGTCGCGTAAACCATAGTGCCACCTGACTTTAGCTGCGCCCACATGGCATCAAGGATCTCTGATTGTAGTGAGACAAGCTGGTCAATATCGTCAGCGCGTCGCAGCCATTTTATATCAGGGTGGCGGCGAATAACGCCGGTTGCCGAGCAAGGCGCGTCCAGCAGAATACGATCAAACTCCTCACCCTGCCACCAATCTGCAGGATAACGTGCATCACCGCAAATCACTTGTGCATTTAGTTGTAAACGCTGAAGGTTTTCTTTCACGCGGAGTAAGCGTGTTGCGTCCACATCCATAGCGACCACGTTGGCATCGGCTTTGTGTTCAAGGATATGACAGGTCTTTCCTCCTGGCGCGGCGCAACAATCAAGGATCAGTTCGCCAGACTGTGGCTGAAGATAATTGATGGAAAGTTGCGCGGCAGCGTCTTGAACGGATACCCATCCGTCGGAAAAACCTGGTAATGCCGTTACATCACACGGTGAAGCAAGCTTAAGTGCGTCTTCTGCGTCAGAATGGATGTCGGTTTCGATGCCATTCTCCGTCAGCAGTGCGCGATAGCTGTCGCGGGTATGATGGGTGCGGTTAACACGCAACCACATTGGTGCTTTCTCGTGGTTGGCTTCAACCACTTGTTCCCATTGTTCAGGGTAGGCATTTTGCAGCAGCTTGAGCAGCCAGCTTGGATGACCGTATTTTCCTGCGTCATGGGCGACAGCAGCTGCGTCTAGTGTTTCTTGTTGACGTTGGTAGCTACGCAATACGGCATTAACAAGCCCGCGAAGTTGCGGTTTTTTCAGAACCTTGGTCGCATCAACCGTTTCAGCCACGGCAGCGTGGGCTGGAATGCGCATAAAGCTGATTTGGTACAGCCCCACCAAAATAAGGTGATGGAATACGCGTTGCTTTCCTTTTAACGGCTTGTCCATCAGGCTTTGGGTGATGGATTCAAGGCGAGGGAGCCAGCGTAATACGCCATAACAGATTTCTTGCAGCAGAGCGCCATCTCGTGGAGCAACTTTTTGCTGAGCAGGAGGGAGTGCCGCAGACAGAGACTGTCCTTGGTCTACCACCTGATAGATAACCTGTGCAGCCACAGCTCTTACATTCATGAAGGTACCTTCGTCAGGGTGTGATGCATGTTGTTAAAATCATGCACCACGAAAAGTGTTACTAACGACTAAAAAAGGCCAGCAAGCTGGCCTCTGACATTAAAGGGTATTGCCAGGTTCAAACCAGTCTCGGCGAGAGTTCAGCATATCTGCTGCGCTCATGGCTTTTTTGCCTGGTGGCTGCAGCGAGGTTAAGCGTAATACGCCATCGCCAGTTGCCACGCGAATGCCTGTTTTATCCGCAGATAGAATGGTGCCTGGTGCTTTGTCAGTTTGCTCAGTGTCTACGTCGGCATCCCACACTTTTATGTTGTGTTCGGTGTCATTCGCCGTCAGCGTGAAATAACTCATCGGCCAAGGGTTAAACGCGCGAACGCAGCGCTCAAGTTCAACGGCACTCAGGGTCCAATCTACCAATGCTTCTTCTTTGCTCAGCTTCTTCGCGTAGTTGGCTTGCTCATCATCTTGCTTTTCAGCGATGGTGCGACCTGCTGCGATATCATCTAGGCAATTCACTAATGCATCTGGGCCCAATTCAGCCAATCGCTCATAAAGCGTGGCACTGGTTTCGTTCGCATCAATGCTCAGGGTTGCGATTTTTAGCATATCGCCAGTATCTAGGCCTTCATCCATCTGCATGATGGTGACACCCGTTTCTTTATCACCCGCCCAAATGGCACGTTGGATCGGTGCAGCACCGCGCCAGCGAGGAAGAATAGAACCGTGAACGTTAATACAGCCTAAGCGTGGGGTTTCTAACACCGCTTTAGGTAGCAGCAGACCATAAGCCACAACGACCATGATATCTGCATCAATAGCGGCTAATTCTTGCTGCGCGTCTTCTGACTTCAAGCTAGCTGGCTGATAGACATGAATATCATGCTCAAGTGCTAGCATTTTCACTGGGCTTGCGGTCAATTTCTTGCCGCGCCCTGCTGGGCGGTCTGGCTGTGAATAAACAGCAACCACGTCATGGTGCGAAGACAACAACGCCGCCATGTGACGGGCGGCGAAGTCCGGCGTACCGGCAAATACAATACGTAGTGATTGGCTCAAGGAAACCTCAGCTGACTTTTTCGTTAGCGCGTTTGATTTTTTCGAGTTTTTGTTTGATGCGCTGTTGCTTGAGTGGCGACAGGTAATCAACAAACAGTTTGCCTTCAAGGTGGTCTAATTCGTGTTGAACACAAATCGCCAGCAGATCGTCAGCGTCGAATTGGAATTCTTTGCCATCGCGGTCTAGGGCTTTCACCGTGACCTCTGATGCGCGAGCAACAAGAGCACGTGCACCTGGGACAGACAAACAGCCCTCTTCGATACCGTCTTCACCACGTTTGTCCGTGATCTCTGGGTTGATCAGGACCATTGGTTCATCACGAGAATCAGAGATATCGATCACGACAATACGTTGATGAACATCAACTTGCGTCGCTGCTAGGCCAATGCCTTCTTCGTCGTACATGGTTTCTAACATGTCATCGACAATTTTTAGAATTTCTGGTGTGACGCTTTCAACCGGTTTCGCCACCGTGCGTAGGCGATCGTCCGGGAAGGTCAAAACCTGTAATACACTCATAAACGTCTCTTAAATTTATTGAACTGCGCCGTATCCGGCTTTGGTAATTGGGCTAATTCTAGACATTTTGCGTTTCAAATGACAGCATCCAAACGAAAGTATGCTTTTGGAGACAAGGGATGTTTAAAAAGCTAATCACATTCTGTATTGCCGGTTTGTTGTCAGCAACTGCGATGGCGGCAAGTATTGAGGTTGCGAAAGATGCGCCTTCATCTTATACCGTTCGCAAAGGAGATACCTTGTGGGATATTGCAGGTATCTATCTGTCTAACCCATGGCAATGGCCTAAGTTGTGGAAACAAAACCCAGATATTGAAAACCCTCATCTGATTTATCCTGGGGATGTTCTGCGTTTGAATTGGGCATCAGGCAAGCCCACGTTGTCGCTGAATTCGGGCTCTCGGCTTGTCGATCAGCTTCCCGTGAGTGCCACGTCACAGTCGGTCTTTAAGCAGTATTTGACGTTTGATACTTTAATTAGCGAGGCGGAACTTAGCTTGGCTCCCCGTGTTTTAGGCAGTCAGGAGGGCTGGAGCTACATTTCTAAGCGCACGCCGTTCTATATTGATGCGTCGGTTGAAACCGAAAATTGGTTTGTGTATCGCACCGTGACAAAGTTCGAGCGTCTCGATAACGAACAAATCATCAGAGTATTTAGCCTGAAGAAAGTTGCCGAAGCCAAGTTAGTTCGAGCGCTGGATGAGATGTCCGAGTTTAAATTGGTCAAGCAGTCTCAGGAAGTGAAGCCGAACGACATTCTGTTGCCTGCATTGGGTGAAAAAACCGGGAATGTGTTTCATCCACAAGCGGCTCCAGCTGCGTTAGAGGGCAACTTGGTTGGGCACCTTTATGGCAGTAAGTATGTGGGGTTGAAACAAATTGTTGTTGTAGATAGAGGAGCAGAAGACGGTGTCAATGCTGGTCATGCACTGTCTGTACAGCAGCCAGGCGCAACGTTAAAAGGTACAAAGGGAAAAATGCGTTATGACAGCGACATTGATAATGCTGTGATGGCAGAGACCACATTGCCTGATCAGCGTGTAGGCGTATTATTAGTGATAAAAAGCTATCCCTACTTTAGTTTGGCAATGGTCGTCGATGCCGCGCAGCCTCTTTCAGCGCCGATGCCAGTGATCTCTGTAGAAGGCTAATGGTGGATGCTTCGCTTGAGTCTTGGTTGCGGCTTGCTGCTGTACCAAGGCTTGGCGGCACTGCCGTCAGTAAGATAATCAGTAAATACCCGCCAGAAAAACTCATTGCACTTGATGACATGACGTTATCGACACTAGGGCTCAAGCCAGCACAAATACAGGCGCTTAGGTTCCCTGATAGGTCGGTTATCGACAAGTGTATGACGTGGTGTGAAGCCGAAGATAATCACATCATTAGCCTTACCGATAGTCGATATCCTTACCTTCTCAAGCAGATCCCTGGTTCACCGCCGCTCCTTTTTGTGCAAGGGAAACCAGAAGTCTTGTCATTACCGCAAATCGCAATTGTTGGTAGCCGAGATGCCAGCGCTGAGGGTTTGGCGATGGCGCATGACTTTGCTCTTTCGCTGGTCAAGCATGACGTGGTTGTCACCAGTGGTTTGGCATTGGGGATAGATGGTCGAGCCCATCGCGGCGCACTCGATGGCGGCGGTCGTACTATTGCGGTATTAGGCTCTGGGCTTGAAAGAGTGTACCCTGCTCGCCATCGTGATTTGGCTGAAGATGTCATATCGACTGGTGCGCTGGTGTCAGAGCTTTGGCCGTGGTCACCACCCAAACCTGCATTTTTTCCGAGAAGAAATCGAATTATCAGCGGTCTATCTACTGGCGTGCTGGTTGTCGAAGCCGCCATGAAAAGCGGCTCATTGATCACCGCGCGTCTAGCGTTAGAGCAGGGGCGTGACGTATTTGCTTTGCCAGGCTCCATTCATAACCCTTATGCTAAAGGCAGCAATGGCCTTATTAAGCAAGGTGCGTTTTTGGTCGAGTCTGTTGAGGAAATATTAGAGCAGGTGGGAACGCTGGCGGGTTGTGCAATAAACCACCAGTTAGACATAACGCCAGCTCAAGTTTCGCAAGAAGAATTGCCATTTCCTGAAGTGTTGGCTAACGTAGGAAATGAAGCAAGGTGTGTCGATGTGCTAGCAGAGATCTGCGATCAGCCCGTTCACGAAATCATGATGAAGTTGTTAGAACTAGAGTTACTGGGGCTTGTTTCGGCGGTACCCGGTGGCTATGTCAGAGCGAGGAGGGGATAGCCATGATGGACATCTTAATGTACCTGTTTGAAACTTACATCCATAGTGATGTGGAGTTGCTGGTAGATCAGGACGAATTGGCTGATGAACTCTCCAGAGCAGGGTTTCATCAGGAAGATATATATAAAGCGTTAAATTGGCTTGAGAAGCTGGCGCTACTTCAAGATGCCGACAAATCTCCTTACTTAACAGGGAGTGCGTTGACGTCCATGCGTATCTTTACGCCAAGTGAAATGGATCGTCTGGATACAGAGAGCCGAGGCTTCCTTATTTTCCTCGAACAAATCAGTGTGCTTAGCCCGGAAACACGTGAAATGGTTATTGATCGTGTCATGGAGTTGGAAACGCTAGAGTTTGTACTGGAAGATCTCAAGTGGGTGATCTTGATGGTGCTGTTTAATGTGCCTGGAAACGAGCGCGCGTACGACCAGATGGAAGACCTGCTCTACAGCACAGCAGAAGACGAGTACCTTCACTAAGGTGCTCACCCATAAGTTGTTGAGGCTAATCAGTTTTGGCTGGAAAAATTGACGAATCGCTATTTAGTGCGCACGAACATGCACTAGAACAACAAGAACGCTGTCCTCAATGTGGCAGCGTTCTTGTTATTAAACACAGCAAACGTGGCCCATTTAAGGCGTGTACGGGTTACCCAGCCTGTGATTTTGTTGAATCGCTGCATCACAATGATGGTCATGTGGTGAAAGAGTTGGGATTACCTTGCCCTGAATGCGGCAGTGAATTGGTGCTTCGCCAAGGGCGGTTTGGTATGTTCATTGGTTGTTCTGCGTATCCAGAGTGCCAACATATTGAAAAACGCGACCAAGAGCCTGTTAGCGAAGGTGTTGAAGTCTCTTGCCCTGAATGTGGCAAAGGCCAACTCCACGAGAAAAAATCGCGCTTTGGTAAAGCGTTTTACGCTTGTGATGCGTACCCTAAGTGTAAGTTTGCTGTGAACCTTAAGCCATTAAAAGGAAGCTGCGAAGCGTGTGGTTTTGCGTTGTTATTAGAGAAGCAAACCGCTGCAGGTATGGTGAAGGTGTGTGCGAGTAAGAAGTGTCAGCACAAACAAGGTTGATGGTTGGCACTCAGATAAAGTGCTCAGACAAAAAAAAGCCGCATTTGCGGCTTTTTTTGTATCGAAACGGGATTACAGTGGTTGATTGAGTTTATCAGCCGCTTCCAACAACGCTGGGAACTCATCACCAGACAAATGCGTAGAGAGTGTTGTTAAATGCTCTCCAAGTTCGCTTTGCGAACTGGCACAGACGTTGATGTGACCAATTTTTCGGCCAGGTCTTGGGGCTTTGTCATACCAATGCACGTGAGCTAAAGGCATGATGCTGTTTGGCACTGTCACTTCACCAATGATATTAATCATTGCTGTCGGACGAACGCGTTTTGCGCTGCCTAATGGCAACCCGCACACGGCGCGAAGGTGGTTTTCAAATTGGCAAACATCGGCGCCTTGTTGTGTCCAATGGCCTGAATTGTGAACGCGAGGTGCGATTTCATTCACCATTAGCGTGCCATTTACATCAAAGAACTCAATCGCCAATACACCAATGTAATCAAGCGCGGATGCGACTGCATCAAACATCGATTCAGCTTGTGCTTGTAAGGTAGCGTTCTCATTGGCTGAAACGGACACACTCAGAATGCCATCAGTGTGAATGTTATCTGTGAGGGGATAGATAGCAAGGCTGCCATCTTGTCCACGAGCGCCAATCAAGGATACTTCGCGATCAAAGCGAACAAACTCTTCTGCGATAACGCATTGACGGTCAGCTTGATGGGACGCGGCAAGGAAGGCTTCGATGTCTTGCCATATTTCATCTGTTTGCTCGGATGATTTAAGCCGCCACTGACCTTTACCGTCATACCCGTCCAGCGCACTTTTCAAAATCATCGGCAAACCAATGCGTTCAATGGCGTTATCAAAATCAGCGCGATTTTCGATGACTTGGTATCGCGCGTTGTTAACGCCAGCTTTGTCCAGCAGGGCTTTCTCTTTACGGCGATCGCCACCCGTTAATATGGCTTCTTCTCCCGGGTAGAATTTTCCGCTGTCTTGGCAAAGACGAAGCACGTCGGGGGCAATATGTTCAAATTCCGCGGTAATGACGTCAGCGTTCGCGATGCCATTCTCTAATCCATGACCAAGCACTTCCAGTGTCACAGGATGAACGACGTTGCCTGAGCGGACATCATAAGCGCTAATGGTGAGATTCAATGGTGCGCCCGCAAGCGCCATCATTCGCGCTAACTGGCCTGCGCCAAGTACCAATACATTCATGATTACTCTACCGATGGGTCTGGGTGTGCCAACACTGTGTCGGTTTGGTTCTGACGGAAGGTGTCGATTTTAGCTAGCAGGTCGTCATCACTCGTTGCAAGAATTTGTGCAGCGAGTAAGCCTGCATTTGCAGCGCCTGCATCGCCAATGGCAAGTGTGCCAACAGCAACGCCTTTTGGCATTTGTACAATAGACAATAAAGAATCCATGCCTTTGAGGGCTTTTGATTGCACAGGAACCCCCAAAACAGGAAGGCTAGTGAACGCTGCCGTCATACCAGGAAGGTGTGCTGCGCCACCCGCACCAGCGATGATGACTTTGATACCTTGAGAAGCAGCATTGCTGGCGTATTCTGCAAGCAATTGAGGGGTTCTGTGTGCGGAAACCACTTTTGTTTCATACGCGATGCCGAAATGCTCAAGCATGTCTGCTGCGTTTTTCATGGTTGGCCAATCTGATTTTGAACCCATGATGATGCCGACTTTCATAACTGCTCCTGTAACTGCCATGTACTCGCGAACGTCATTACGACGAGAAATTCGGCGTCATTATATCGGTTATAAATCACAAGGAAAACGTTTGCGTCGATGCATTTCATCGTAAAGAGGGTGTTTTTACCCGCAATACGAATTTCGAGAGTGTGTTTCGAAGTGTGACAAAAACGTTGAGTCTGCCATGCCTAATTGGTCATAGTATGCAAAAGCGTAAGAAGAAAATGCGGAGAAGAACATTGGCCAACGTGGAGCAATGTGTAAAAGCCTTATCTCAAGGCGATGTAATTGCCTATCCGACGGAAGGTGTGTTTGGTGTTGGGTGTGATCCCGATAGCGCTCAAGCAATTCAAACCTTATTGGATGTGAAAGAGCGTGATCGCGCCAAAGGTCTGATCTTAATTGCATCGGATCTTTTCCAGCTTGATGGGTATATCGATATGAGCCGATTAAGCGAAGAAACGAAAGTGGATGTTTTGGCGAGTTGGCCAGGGCCTGTTACTTGGGTGATGCCAGCGGGCGAGAAAATCACGGGTTGGGTTACGGGAGATTTTGATACCGTTGCGGTGCGTGTCTCTGACCATCCTGATGTGAAAGCGCTGTGTGCTGCCTATGGTAAGCCGATTACATCGACCAGTGCGAATTTGAGCGGTGAAGAGCCGTGTCGCTCAGTGGAAGAAGTCGAAGCACAACTTGGCGACCGTGTTGCTTGTATTTTAGAGGGAAAAACGGGTGGTCTTGAGAGGCCGACCGAGATCCGCGATGCACGTTCTGGTAAGGTGCTTCGACAAGGTTAAGTAAAAACATCGGATTAAGAAGGAACGCCAGTGCAAGACCACACCCAACCAGTCGATAAAGATGCCGTAAAACGCTTCCTCCTTTCGTTGCAAGACCGTATTTGTGATGCGTTATCGCATGAAGATGGCGGCGCTGCGTTTGTGGAAGATGCATGGGAGAGAGATGCTGGTGGCGGTGGTCGTAGTCGCGTCCTTCGTGACGGTACTGTTTTTGAGCAAGCGGGCGTGAATTTCTCTCATGTGTTTGGTGATAAAATGCCAGGCTCCGCGACAGCGCATCGACCAGAGCTTGCTGGGCGTAGCTTTGAAGCCATGGGCGTGTCTTTGGTGGTTCACCCTAAAAACCCACACATTCCGACGTCCCATGCCAATGTTCGTTTCTTCATTGCTGAGAAAGAAGGCGAAGCCCCTGTGTGGTGGTTTGGTGGAGGGTTTGACCTCACCCCTTTTTATCCTGTCGAAGAAGATTGCCTTCATTGGCACAATACCGCAAAAGCAATTTGTGCGCCGTTTGGTGATTCCGTTTATGCCGAGCACAAAGCGTGGTGTGATCGCTATTTCTTCCTTCCGCACAGAAATGAAACCCGTGGCGTTGGTGGTCTTTTCTTTGATGATCTCAATGCGTGGGGTTTTGATGCGTCTTTTGACTATATAAAAGCGGTGGGTGACGGTTTTATCGATGCTTATCTTCCAATTGTTCAAAAACGGAAGGACAAAGTGTTCTCAGAGCATGAGCGCCAGTTCCAGCTTTATCGTCGCGGTCGTTATGTCGAATTTAACCTAGTGTATGATCGCGGTACTCTGTTTGGCCTTCAAAGTGGCGGGCGAACAGAATCAATTTTAATGTCCATGCCTCCGCTTGTAAGGTGGGAGTATGGGTTTGAGCCTGAATCGGGTTCACCTGAAGCAATACTATATAAAGACTATTTAACGCCAAGGGATTGGTAAGGCTTAGTAGGTAGATGGATAAATACGTCGTTGTCGGTAATCCGATTTCACACAGCAAGTCCCCTTTTATACACACCTTGTTTGCACGTCAGACAGGGCAAACAATGTCATATGAAACCTTGCAAGCCCCTATTGGCGGCTTCAATGAAGCCATGGATGCGTTTTTTGCTGACGGTGGTCGTGGCTGCAATGTCACTGTTCCATTCAAAGAAGATGCGTATGCGATGGCGACGATGCTTACCGAGCGCGCTCGTTTAGCCGGCGCGGTTAATACGCTTAAAAAGCTGGACGATGGCGGCATTCTTGGTGATAACACGGATGGGGAAGGTCTCGTTCAGGATCTTCTAAACCATCATGTGCAGTTAGAGGGCGCTAACATCCTCTTGCTCGGCGCGGGAGGTGCTGCGCGCGGTGTGGTGCTTCCTTTACTTAAGCACACCCCCAATACGTTAGTGATTGCCAATCGAACGGTGAGCAAAGCTGAAACGCTGGCTTCTTTGTTTTCTGAATACGGAAATGTATCTGCTTCATCCTTTGATACTTTGGGTAACGTTGAGTTTGATATTGTCATTAATTCGACGTCTGCCAGCTTATCGGGTGATCATCCGAACATTCCGGCTACGGTTATTCACTCAGATAGCACTGTGTATGACATGGTGTATGGCTCTGGCCTCACTAGCAGTAATCAATGGGCGAAAGAGCAGGGTGCTATCCGTGTGATTGATGGCTTGGGTATGTTGGTAGGGCAAGCTGCGGAAAGTTTTACTATCTGGCGTGGCATCCGGCCGGGAACAGGTCAGGTGCTAAGGGAGCTTCGCCGTAACTTGGCTGAATAACTATGAATCAAACTATTATATTTCCTGATCATCAAGACATAGATAAAGACAAACATGCCGTTTGTTTTCATGCTCAGCAGTCAGGGGCGCTAATTGTTTGCTATGTATCGATAGATGATATTCGAAAGCGTCAACATGAAGCATTAGTAGTAGAAGAAGCGATACTGGCTGCTTTTGACCAGCACCGCTTTGACTTCGAAGATCTTGCAGAAGAAGCCATTGAGGATGAAAACTTCAATGACCAAGGTGAAATCTGGGTTCGTTAACCTTCGGCAAGGTAGTCGTTCTTAGTCGCAACATAGTTATCCGATGATTTCTGTAAAAATGCACGCTCGGCTTCTTTCAGCGGTCGAGCTTGCTTTACAGGGCTTCCCACATAGAGATATCCCGACTCTAGTCGTTTTCCCGGTGGAACGAGACTGCCTGCTCCAATCATTACTTCGTCTTCAATGATGGCACCGTCTAAAACGATGGCACCCATTCCAACCAATACACGATCGCCAATAACGCAGCCATGCAGCATGACCTTATGACCCACGGTAACGTCTTTACCGATAATTAGAGGATAACCGTCAGGGTTGTCCTTGTTTTTATGGGTGACATGCAAGACTGAACCATCTTGCACATTAGATCGGTCACCAATAATGATGTGGTTAACGTCACCGCGAGCAGCGACTAAAGGCCAAATACTCACATCATCACCTAAGGTAATGTCTCCAACCATCACAGATGATGGGTCTAGATATACACGCTCTCCAACATTAGGAAAGACACCCTTATAACTTCGAAGTACTGATTGCATTTGTTATGCCCTTAAGGATTATTTGAATTCAAGCCTATATGGATGAGAAAAATAGTGCAATTCATCACCAATGTTTCATGTAAGTAGCTCGGTTTGGTTAATTGCTGAACGAACGCGCTGTTTTTCGCAAAAAACCATGCAAAAAGCCTTGCCAAGATCTCAAGCCTCCCTATAATGCGACCTCACTGACACGGCGACCTGCTCCACACGGAACAAGCAGCCCACTCAGTACGGCGAAAACGGCTTCAAAATTGATTGAAAATAAACGCTTGACGTTAACGACTCAATCAGTAGAATGCCCGCCTGCTTCAACGGAAAAGCCTAGTGCTTATCGCGGTTGAAGGGAGTCAACAAGACGTTTTGAAGGTTGCGAAAGCAACGTTGAAAAATCTCAAAATTTCTTCTTGACTTCATCGCCTGGCAGCGTAGAATTCGCAGCCCTGACGATGAGAAGACGACTCGAAATGAGCCGCTTCTACAGTCAACGTTCTTTAACAATTTGACCTATACAATCTGTG
>NZ_JAKJSE010000032.1:0-80885 GCF_050336585.1 Enterovibrio makurazakiensis | reverse complement strand
AAACGTGTCAGCTCTTGGTCACTCATAACTACCAGCATCTCATCGTTCCTTAAACGTCAGATCAAAACAGAAACCTAGTTGAGACGTGCGATTAAGGAGACATTTTAACTTTGCTAAAAAGTGACATTACTACTTTGCCCTTACACCCTAAGTGCGCATTATCTATCTTATGTTAAATAAGATGTGCGGTAGATTGAAATGTACGCCACTCAGCTCGCCAACTACCCTTATTCTTCATTAATATCAGTCTATTGAACGTAATTGGCTATTTACCATAAAGTACATAATTACCAGTCCAACAAGATACCTGCCACGAAACATGGTTTCCTGTGGCTTCCTTATTGGTCTGGGAATTATTTTAAGAGCAGAAGATTCAAAGTGCCCCCGGAGACTAATCTTGTTTGAGCAACTAACGTCAATCTCCAATGTTCTAACAACATACTCATTCTTTGCGACATTTTATTTTGAAATCTAAAAGATTTGACCTTCACTCAGGTTCACTGACTCTATTGAATCCACCTGTCTTCATGCGATTACAGAGACTATTTTTCCTGTTTTTGATACACCCTAATAGCCCATAAATGATGATGCTTAGTGTGTATCAAATAACTAAAGGAGAAAAAGTAGTGAATAGAATCGCACATATCATTTTGTGTTCCGCTATGTTCGCTTTGCCTAATGTTGTTTCGGCTCAAAGCTATGATCCATACTTGCCATCAAACAGCGTTGTCGTAGACGCTTACATAGGTGGCGATGAGCTAACTGAAGCAAATAACGGAGCGATAAAGGTTGTAGAATACAACGAAACCGTCATTAATTTTAATTATGCTTTTGATACCAACTCTCACATATTCACCGCACCAGTCGCTGGCCTCTATAGCATTGATGCACAATATGCACAGCGAACCTGTGGCTTTAAGTACTTGCTTCGTATAGGTATTTCTTTACCAAACGCTCAACCTCCGGGTAGTAATGCCTCTATCGGCCCGGTGACGTTTGCCAACAATGATACGGGTTGTGCAATTCCTGGCATTGCAGCTGTTGATGCCATCATGACACTAGAAAAAGGTGAGACTATTTTTATTCAAGGCCGCTATCAACGCGCACCCTATGATGTATCACCTTGGAACTACCAAAATCGATATCAAAATCGCCTTGTGATCACGTACCTAGGATGCAACTTCTGCAGCTCGCCTCCCGCTAGTTAACGATTTTGTGGCTAATAATACGCTTGAACAGGGACGCCATTGCGTCCCTTTTTACATTTGGCTCGACATTAACCGATTTTCAACGCCCTACTCGCTAAAGATCAAACCGAGAATGTTGGAAAGTTTGAGCTTCAAACAAAGAAGCAGCCAGAAACCGATTCTATCCAACACAACGTTGATTTGAATTGTGGAAACTCTCAGCCTGTTTGATATATTTAGCGAATACTAATAACGGATAGCAAGATACCAGTATGTCATCAGATTATTACGGCACCAGTGCCAGCTACGCTCGCCAAGAAAGCGGATACCGTGAAAAAGCGTTGAAGCTTTACCCTTGGGTTTGTGGACGTTGTGCACGCGAGTTTGTTTACTCGAATTTGCGTGAACTCACTGTTCACCACATTGACCACGACCACACAAACAATCCACCAGATGGTAGCAACTGGGAGTTGTTGTGCCTATTTTGTCATGACCACGAGCATTCAAAGTACACAGACCATGACCAATATGGTACTGAGATTAAAGCGGGTGATGATGATCATCAAGCGGCGACACATAACCCGTTCGCTAACTTGAAAGACTTGATGAAGAAGTAACAAAAGAGTGTAACGTCCTGCGAAGTGTCGGAGGGCGTTTGTTTTGCAGGGTTTATTTGTCATTGGCTCTTCAGGTTCTTCAGGTTCTTCGCAAAAAAGACCCGTTGAATAACGGGCCAATAGCAGGGATTTCAAAGGATCAATGTCAAAAAAGGCTTACCACATTAAACGCACGCCGGCTGTTACGTAGTCGGTTTCTGTGGCTTGCAAAAATACCGGGTTCAAATCGAACTCCGAACGACCTATCTCACTGTATAACGCGATGTGATCACCATAATCATGATAAATACCTAAAACAGTGCCTTTCGCGGTATGTCCTTTGGTCGCTGCGGTGTCATCAATCGTTGTTTCTCCGTAGCTTAAACGCAGCTTTGTATTAGGTGTTACTTTGGCTGTCGTTTGTAACCAATAGCCGCTGCTTTCACGTTCACGACCCGCATCATCCAAAGAATCAAAGTCTAACTGCAAGGCAGAGCCTAGCCCTTCACCTTGAAAACCTGATGCAAAAAAGCCAAACGCCCCTAGTTTTAAATCAATGCCTGCGGAATACCCTGAGGCTTGAACATCGCTGCCAGCTGAACACTTGGACCCGCCAATCTGACAATTTTCAGCCTTCTGATAGATCGAATCTGCGTAGAGTGTATAACTGCCCCCATTAAATGTGTCGCTGTATGACAACTCGCCCTCAATACGGGGAGATGTCGTTTTAGAAGCAACAGGTTTATTCGCAACACTTGCTAGTACCGATTGAATTTTACTTGGATCATAGAGCGCGAGTGAGACTTTAAATGGGGAGTCAAAGGGCGAGTTGTAGCGAATACCGCTATTAAAGTTGGCGTATAGGTATCCGGAATGCAGAGACCCTGCGCCAAGTGCCCCGCCGTCATTTGCGATGTCGTAAGCGAAAAAGCCGCCCGCTAAAACCGAAGCATCGGCAAGCACCGGGCGTCCATTGAATATGCTGTATTGCTTACCTATAACGACTTGACCAAAGTCTCCATCAAACGAGGCGTAAATCTCACGAGGATCGATTGATTGAGATGCAGTGGAACCGACATTACCGAGGTTTTTTTGGTTTCCTTGACCAGAGTGAGGGTTTATCCGTAGACCTAACCTGGCATTGGCTTTGATGCCTTCAAATTCTGGAACCCCAAAATTGAAACCGATCATGTTTGGTGAGTCACCAGACGTTATTCTAAATGCATCATTCCCTTCGGCATCACCGCGTGTTGAACTTGCATTGAGAATGACCCAACCATCAACACCAAATGTATATCCGTTGTCCTCCAACACCATTATTTCAGCCTGAGCACAGGACGAAATGAAAACTCCGGCCGCTATGAAATATTGACAATTTTTCAAAAAACACTCCTTGGTTTTATGTGTATGTACCTCCTTGCTCATTGCAACCTACATACCATTTTATATATTCTCTCCAATATTATTTATCTCTATAAATATCATGAAGATAACGGGAGTGTTTTTATTTAGAGAATCCAATTAATATAAAATAAAACAGTATGTGCATTTACATGCGATATATTGTCTCGCGCCGACACATAATGTCTCATATTTTTTCGTATAGTTTTTCGCATTGTTTTTATATAAAAAACGCCCTTTCGGGCGTTAGAGTCACTCAGGGTTTATATTTCCTTTCGCTTCATGGATTCGGATATATATTCAGCCTGCCTGATGGCGAGAGCCACAATGGTTAATGTGGGATTCTCTGTTCCGCTTGTTGTAAACTGGCTTCCATCTGAGATGAATAAATTATCAATATCATGAGTTTGACCCCATGAATTAACAACGCCATCTTGCGGCCTTTCGCTCATTCGGTTGGTGCCCATATTATGGCTGGCAGGATAAGCGGGTAAATTCGAGACTTTTATTGCCCCAACAGATTCGAATAGTTCCTTGGACGTTTTATATGCATGATTTCGCATGCGCGTATCATTAATATGATCGACTTTATGAACAACCGGAATTGGAAGCCCGTATTGATCTTTCTCTGTTGGGTGTAATGTGATGTTATTGGATTCAACAGGCATGTCTTCACCACATATCCAGAACCCGGCCATTTTCTCGTAGTTTCGCAATGAGTCAGCCACTTCTCTACCCCAACCACTGACACCCGGATTTAAAAATGCCGACATGAAAGGAAGACCTAGATGCAGAATTTCTAACTCGTAACCTGCATAGTGTCCGCGAGAAGGATCATTGTCTTCCCACTCTTTAACAATGCCAGGAACAACCGTACTTTTGTACATGTGTACGGGCTTTTCAAATTCAGCATAAACACCGCCTGTGGTATGCGTCATATAGTTTTGCCCAACTTGACCCGATGAGTTGGCCAAGCCATCAGGGAACAGGTCTGACGCTGAATTGAGTAACATCCTTGGTGACTCAATAGAGTTTGCAGCAACCGCAACAACCCGGGCTTTTTGAAATTGTTGATTGCCATCTTTATCAACATAAAGAACGCCTGTGACTTTTCCATGCTTATCATGTTCAATCTTCATGACCATAGATTCAGCGCGAACTTCACAATGTCCTGTCGCTTCAGCTTGCGGGATCTCGGTGTACATGGTGGACCATTTAGCCCCGATTTTGCAGCCCTGCATACAGAACCCATTCACCTGACATGAAGGTCTTCCATCGCGTGCCTCGGTATTGATTGCAAGGGTCGCTTGTTCACAATGCGCCCCGATCTTATTTGCTCCCGCCTCAACGACTTTGTAGTGGCTACTCTTTCCATGGAATGGCATTCCCGTAGATTCGGTTCCGCAAACACCCATTTTCTTTTCAGCAAGAACATAGTAAGGCTCAAGCTCTTTAAGCGTAATCGGCCAATCAAGCACGTTTGCGCCGGGCACAACGCCGTTAGTCGTTTTCATTTTGAACTCATGTTCTTGAAAACGCATCGCAACGCCAGCCCAGTGCATGGTTGATCCACCCACGCCTTTCACTATCCATGCAGGGAGGTTAGGGAAATCTTTAGCGAGGCGAGAAGGCCCCTCAGAGTTGCGTTTATCCAACCAGGAAATCTTGCCAAACATTCCCCATTCGTCATTGTCGATGTCAGCGAATGTAAAACGTTTACCCGCTTCAAGAACGACGGAGCGTACGCCTTTTTTCGCCAATTCGTTTGCTAGCGTTCCGCCACCTGCGCCTGAACCTATAATAACGACTAAACTATCATCATTTAAATCGAATTTATTAGTCATTTCTACATCCTTATATATATTTATATTAAATCCAATCTATATCGGCATATCCACGGTTTATATAACCACCGTGCTCCCACGCAGATCCGCCATACCCAAACCAAGGCCAAAGATCAGGGCTATTATAGAGCCCCATCATTAATATGCCTTTTATCTTCTGGAAAAACGCAGAGTTTTCATAATTACGAAGAACAGTCACCCTATCCTTCTCATTATCTATATTGATGTAATTTGAATTAAAAGCTTGATTGGATCTTTTATCTAACTCTGCCACACCTTCAATGAGTAATTTTTTCAAATCAGCATCGGTGTTTGCGCTTTCACCTAAAGGAAGAAGTAATCTCGTGTAGTATTTATCTTCTAAGTCGTCGTGAGGGTAGATGTCACGAGACATGACCATTAATGTTTTACTTGCATGATTACCAATAACAGTGCTCGCCCAGGCTGACGGAGACACTAATACGCCTCCAACGCCCATGGCAAGTACGCTGACACTAGCGAGTGCAGCTGTGCTATTGGTAATAAATTTCCTTCGACTCATTGCGGTATTATCTAAATGCTCGCTCTTTTTGGATGGTTTTTTATTACTCATAGAGCCTCCTTGTTTACCTAATAATTATATTGAGTTCCTGCGATATCGTTGTTGCTAATTGCTTCAGTCGCTCCTCATCACTGATTGACGCACTTGGTTTTAGCTGTGCCACAGAGGTATGTTTGGTAAGTTCGATTTTTTTATCGATGCCACAATGTGCGTAGAATGCGTTTGTCACTTGCCAACGCTCCTGCAAATTCCCACTGCACAAAATCACGGCATGAACCAGTACGGCAAATTCGTTTTTGTTTTCTGCAGATTTCACTCGACGCCAACGTTGTGCCGTGCCCGCTAACTTCTGGTCTCCGACAACGAGGTTGTAGTCTCCATCGCAGAATGAACCCGGAATTGGTGCGCAATGGGCACTTATCCCCATTTTGGCCAATGCGTTGATGATCGGTAAACACAAGGCCAGATAGGTATCCTTAATACTTCCTTTATCTTTGTGACGTTTGAACACCAAGGTCACGTTCAACGAACCTGGCGATTGTGGGACAAGGTCGCCGCCAGTTTGACGAACAAAAACAGGCCAACCCATACCGGACATGGCATCGACTGCGTGACGAAACCCTTCCTTTTGGCTGAGTGACCTCGGCACCACGATGGACGGCTGACACCGCCATATTTTGTAGCCCGATGTCAGTTCATTGTTCGCCACTTTCTCAAACAGCAGCGACTCCTCATGAAGTCCTCGCTCTGGTGAGATAACGCTCAGTGATACGTCTGATGAGAAAGACATCCCGACCCCTGCTCGATATGCTCACACAGCGACGTTAGAAATTCCGCTGCAGGCCCACCATCCACCGCACGATGATCAAACGTCAGTGATAACCCTAGAATTGAACGTGTTTCAACGTCACCTTGTTCGTTGATCTCATTTCGTTTCACCGTCTGACCAATGCCCAATATCGCGATTTGCGGAATGTTGATAATCGGGGTGAAATACTGGACGCGAGATAAGCCAAGATTGCTCACCGTGAATGTCCCTTTCGTCATTTCTGCTATTGAGAGTTTTCCCTTTCTCGCTTTTGTGATTAACGCTTTGCGTGCTTCCCTTTTTTCCTGAAGCGACAGGGTTTGTGCGTCAAAGATGGTTGGCGCGACCAGCAAGTTGCCTGGAAGCGCTATGGCAACGCTCAAATGAATCGCACTGCTCAATACAATCTCTTGCCCCTCAACCCGGCCATTCATTTCTGGGTGTTTTTTCAACACACCCACAACGCAATCACACAGCAAGTCTTCAACAGAGACGTTTATCCCTTCGTCGCTCAATAACGCCTTGTAAGCAAGTAGGTCAGTAACGTCACAACTAGCATGGTGAGTAAGCTGTGCTGCCTCATCTAAGCTACGGCGCATGTTGTCCGCAATCATGCCGCGCATCCCTTTTAGGGCGATAACGTTATCACTCATATCATCAAACCCCTGATATCAAACCAATCTTGTCGCCCTTGCTGACCGTTTCATCGGCCCATTTGAGGATCTCTAGCACCCCAGAAGACGGCGAGTGGATTTCATGTTGGATTTTCTGAACCATCACTTCCGCTATAACATCGTCCTTTTCTACGTTTGCTCCATTGCTCACAAACCATGTAGTCATGACGCCTTCTTCTTCTTCTTCCCATAAATCTGCTGCGATAATGATTTCCGTATTCATTATTTATCCCTCATCTTTTTGTATGCGCTAATGATCTTGTCTGCGTTTGGCAAAGCCCACTGCTCCATGGGTCTCGAGAAAGGAATAGGAATATCTGGGTAGGCGACACGCTGTGGGCTCGCCTTCATTTGAACACCACTTTCCGCCACAGAAGCGATGATCTCACCGGACATGCCGTAGCTGTGATAGTCCTCATCGACCACGATAAGTCGTCCGGTTTTTGCTACCGATGCAAGAACAGTATCTCTGTCCAGTGGTACCAGAGAGCGCAGGTCAACGACTTCCGCGCTCACCCCTTCCGCTGCAAGCAGTTCAGCGGCTTTTAAGCCGTGATGAACACCAGAGGTAATACCAACGATGGTGAGATCCGTGCCCTCTTTGACGACATTGGCTTTGCCTATCTCGACGACGTAATCCTCTTCTGGCACATGGACGATGGCTGCAGGCTCAGTGCCTAACCAACCCATCCCCTGTAAAGATTTATGGAACATAAATACAACCGGATTTTGATCTCGAATCGCCGCAATCATGAGCCCTTTTGCGTCATAAGCATTCGACGGTGCAACTACTTTCATTCCCGGTAAGTGGGCGAATGTTCCGTGTAAGCATTGCGAGTGTTGACCGCCATCGCTATAACCACCCCCAGTCGATGTCATTAACACCATAGGCACTGGAATGTTACCGCCCGAGAAATAGGTATTCTTTGCCATCAAGTTGTAGATCGCATCCATGCACACACCGAAGAAATCAACGAACATCAATTCGACAATCGGGCGCATACCATCAGATGCAGCACCCACACCCGCACCAACAAATGCCGTTTCTGAAATCGGCGTATCACGGATACGCGTTGACCCAAACTCGTCAAACAAGCCACGTGTATTGCCAAACACCCCGCCTAGGCGACCAATGTCTTCGCCCATCACAAACACACGCTCATCAATGCGCATCTCTTGCGCGATACCTTCTGCCATTGCGCGTGCGATCGTCAGCTTCCGTTCTTTCTGTTTTACTTCGCTCATTTAAAGCTCCTTTATTTTTTCGTTGTCGCGAATACGGCAAACACCTAGTGTTGATTAGACAAATACCTTATCCATCGCCTCTGCTGGGTTTGGATATTCGCTGTCACGGGCAAACTGAATGGCTTTATCCACACGCGCCTGTGTTTTCGCAATCAGTGCATCGTCTTCACTGCGCGTCCAATTGAATGCACCCACTAATTGGGTTTTCATCTTAGGAATTGGGTCTTTGGCGATCAGTGCTTCTTTCTCTCCACTAGGACGATAGTCCTCAGCATCTCCCATGAAGTGACCAGCAAGTCGATAGGTTTCAATTTCGATTAATGAAGGTCCTCCTCCATTACGCGCATTTTCAATGGCTGCGCCAGCGGCAGAAAAAATTGCATTAGGATCATTGTCCGAAACGCGATAGCCAGACATGCCGTATGCGGCAGCTCTTACGTCGTTATGCGTGACGGCAGTTGAATCGCTTTTCGAGACAGAAATACCCCAAGCGTTGTCTTCAATGATGAAGATGACTGGCAATCGCCAAACGGAAGCAAGGTTCAGCGCTTCATGAAATGCGCCTTGATTCACCGCACCTTCGCCAAGATAGGAAACGGCAACACCAGCCTTATTTTGTAACTGACGGGAAAGCGCCGCCCCTACTGCTGGCCCCATGCCTTCCGCTATGATGCCGGAGCACGAAAAATTGACCGCCTCATCGAAGATGTGCATGTGCCCACCTCTGCCGCCACTGAGGCCTGTTTTCTTACCAAAAATCTCAGCGGCCATTTTGTCCAAGTCCACACCCTTGGCTATCGCAACGTGATGAGGCCTGTGTGTTGATGTGACGATATCTTCTTTTTGAAGGTGGGCGCAGACACCGACAGCGCAAGGCTCTTGCCCATTAGAAAGATGCATTTCCCCAGGAATGGGCCCATTTGCCATATTGAACGCAGGGGATTTTCCTTCCATGTATATCGCTTCAATGCGTTCTTCAAAATAGCGGCTAACAAGCATGTGTTCATACATCCAGATTTGTTGCTCTTTGCTTGGTGTCATAAAACTTCTCCGTTAGTGATAACAGCATTCACGTTGCGATCGATGAGATCGTGTGATTTGGTCATGGCTAGATATGGCAAGTTTTAGGCCAATTTTTATTTCGTTGATTTATATGATTTTTTATTTTCTGACAGGGAGATTTAAGAAGATTTGAAACAGTGTGATTCAACAGATGTGACAGTGTGTAGCATCAGTTACGTGGGCGATATTAATGTTGCGAAATCTTGAAAAAAGTATTGTTTGTCACTTGATATATCCGTTGAGATCGCTATTAAATGTAGTAGCGATACGGGTCAATTTATATACGTAAAGGACGGGTATATGAGTAGTTATCCTCAACAAAACAAAGAGATATCCCAACATGTGCCGACGATAATCTCCCCGATCAGCAGCTCTTGGCAGCGATGTAAACAACTCTACAAACTTGACCCTTCCCATATCCCAAGCGTTGAAAGGCTAAGCAAACCTGAAATTAAAGAAGACAAAGAACGGTTTGATGAAATGCTGGTTGATTCGATTCCACTGTTAAATAACCTTCGCCATACTGCGCTAGATTCGGGTTACTGCATTCTCGTCACTAATGCTCAAGGCGTGGTAATCGATCGATATATTGATTCTGATGTCTCGCGAGAATTATCAACGGAGTGCCTCCAACATGGTTCGGTGTGGAGTGAGTCACTGGTCGGTACAAATGGTGTCGGCACGTGTTTAGAAACCCAAAAATCGTTAACGGTATTTGCTGAAGAGCACTTTGGGCATCCACTGAAACATTTGACGTGCTCAGCAGCCCCTTTGATAGCCCCTGACGGCAGCATTTTCGGTGTTCTTGATGTGTCCTCTTTCGCTCGGGGGAACAAAGAGGTTCAGGGGTTTGCCCTTAATTTGGTGTGTGAAACAGCCAATAAAATAGAAGCGCTTCTTTTCAGGAAGCAGTATGACCAACACTACTTAGTTGCACTCTCTTCAAGCGCTATTTCAAACGATCTAGACACCACGTGTTACGTCGCGATTAATTCATCGGGTATTATCTTGGCGGCGACAACACCGTCGCTCACAATGATGGGGGTAAGAAAACGAGAAGAAGTGATTGGCCAGTCGTTTGAGCACCTATTCGGTATCAGTCTTGATAGCGTTTCATCCGCACGCGGTGCGTCCATACCGGCATCTTCGACGCACCATCAAGCCCCCCTTTGGGTGGCACGCGTTGTTTCCCCCGCGGTTGAACGTTTATTTTCTGCTAAGCGAGCACCGTCAAGGTTAAAACCTACCGACGCTAACTCACCCATCATGAACATTGCCGGGCCTGATCAAACGCTGATCCAGCAGGCTGCGATCTGTTTAAGAACCGTTAACCGCAGTATCAACATTTTACTTCAAGGAGAGACGGGAACAGGCAAGGAGGTATGGGCTCAAGCGATTCATGAAAGCAGTGATCGCAAGAACAAACCCTTTGTTACTTTAAACTGCGCCTCTATTCCTGAATCCCTGATAGAAAGTGAACTCTTTGGATATTCTTCAGGCACATTCACTGGTGGGCTGAAAGGCGGAAAAATGGGCAAGATTCTCGCCAGTGATGGAGGAACAATTTTCCTTGATGAGATCGGGGATATGCCATTAGCGCTTCAGGCACGATTACTTAGAGTGATTGCTGAAAATGAAATCACGCCACTGGGCCAAATTGAACCAATCAAGGTTAACCTTCATGTTATATGTGCAACACACAGAAACCTCAAAGAGCTTGTAAAAAACGGTGAGTTCAGAGAAGACTTATATTACCGCATCAGTGGTGTGAATATTAAGCTTCCAGCGCTACGCAACAGGATGGATCAAAGCGATATCATTGACCGAATCCTCAAAAAGTTGTGTGACGATGAAGGTATTGAATCGCCATATACGGTCAGTAAAAGAGCCCTTGCTAGACTTGAATCTTACCGTTGGCCTGGAAACATTAGACAGTTAAAGAACGTGCTACAGTTTGCGATTTGTATGTGTGATGGAAAAGAAATTGATTTGGGCGATCTCCCAGAAGAGGTTATGTCATCAGCACCCTCAAGTAACGAAAATACTACAGCGCCCAACAATCATGTGCTTTCTGTTGATCCTGCTTTGTCCGCGGATGAATCTCTTGAAAAAGAGCACATAATGAAGATCCTTGAAGAAAACCGATGGATAGTGACGCGAGCGGCGAAAGCAATGAATGTCAGCCGTTCCACGTTGCACAGAAAGCTAAAGAAATATGATTTATTACTCGCTGAAGATGAATAGCAAATGTCGCCGTCTCATGTCAGACACTTCAACATGCGAATGACGACCCTTCCCCCACAATCTCGCGTAACAATGTGCAATGACGCGTAACGATCATGGTGAGAAGAATCTTTATCCCTCTTCTATTGCGAACCTAATCTACTGCGAATCTTAATTGCTGTCTCGTGCTAGCTGCTCATTGCCCATATTTCGCCAACAGCTTGTCTAGCGTCCCATCCTTTTTCATAGATACGATTAACGCGTTGAACCGTTGCAGGGTTAACTCATCTGCGCGCCGAAGTCCCAATGCATAACCATGGTTGAGTTCTACATTAAGCACATTTTCAGCATCTACCGTCGCCAGTTTTATACCCTTCCTTTTCTGAAACCAAGATGCCGATAAATTAGAGACAACCGCGGCATCCACTTCACCTAGAATCAAAGCCTCTAGACGCGATTGTTCATCGACAAACCGTGTC
Organism: Enterovibrio makurazakiensis; assembly: GCF_050336585.1. Classification (NCBI taxonomy): domain Bacteria; kingdom Pseudomonadati; phylum Pseudomonadota; class Gammaproteobacteria; order Vibrionales; family Vibrionaceae; genus Enterovibrio; species Enterovibrio makurazakiensis. The sequence continues at coordinate 68,825 of NZ_JAKJSE010000032.1, read as the reverse complement.
GCAATACCAATCGAATGCTGTCTCAGTGCATGGGATGCGACACTTCCACTCGATACGGCAACCGTTCGGTTAGTTAGGTCTTCAAGGGTTGAAATAGCGCTGTCAGAAGGGTTTGATACGATGAAGTACTCCATGTGATAAAAAGGTTCAGTCACTCTCATGTATTTGGAGCGCTCAGCGACCTTCTTAACCACACCCGCGTAAAGATCGCAGGTGGTCTTTTTGGCGTGCCTTTTCGATATAATCCAAGCGATGGAAGTTGAAACATCTAATTGGTCAGCGAGAGCGTTGGAAATATCAATCTGGAATCCTTTAGGTTGGTTTCCTTTGAGTGAAAACGGTGGCATTTCAGGGTGTGCACACACCTCCAATTCCTTTGAATCCACAATGTGTGCGATATCCCCAGCCAATAATTCCGTATTGAATATCAAGAAGAACAAGAAAGGCAACACGTTACCCACTGAAAAAAATCGCATTTCTTCCTCCTATTTTTTTAACGAGGAGATGTACACAACCAGCTCCCAACGCTGCTCAACGGATAACGATTTCTTCCATGGCGGCATCACCAATGCCCCCTTTCGTTTACCATTACTGATAGTCTTGAATAAGTAGTCTGCATCAAGATCTCGCCCCTGAAGTGGCCTTGCTTTCCCGCCACTCCCTTCATACCCATGACAATAAACACAGGATTGATTAAAGCGTTTCTCCCCGTTCTGTTTTGATAGGTTTTCTGTTCCAAAAACGCGTTTTTTTACTGCATTGATGTCTTCAGAAGAATAGAGACCTATACTGCTCTTTACTTCGGGCTTTTCAGCCGTATTTGCCGGGGGTGCTACCGCATACGATTCACCCGCAATCAACAAAAGAAATATAACGTAGTGTTTCTTTATCAATGGCATTTCAAGTTCCTAGTTTTGGGTTAAAACGAACAACATTCACTGGCGTTCAATAAAACGAGAGCAATAGGGTTGCTGCATATGCTTTATTAATCACCGAGTGTGAAGGCCACTAAAACCGCTCCGCCAGGTAAACCCGAAACATCAGGAAACGCACTGGCCATAAACCCAGGGGCGTGAGAACCAAAGCCAGTGGATGCCAAAATATATTGCTTACCATTTACTGCATAGCTAACGATGCCGCCTCGCAGCCCTGAACCTGAATTAAAGTTCCAAACTTCGTCGCCATTTTCCGCATTGTATGCGTGTATCACGCCTTTCGGATCGCCATTAAAAACAAGATCACCGCCCGTGGTAAGTACGCTCGCCAGTCCCGGTAAGGGATAATCGACACTCCACTTAAGTTTGCCTGTGATGGGATCTCTTGCATCTAAGCGTGCTGACGCCACTCCACCTGGGGGAGGAACCGCGACCAACTTGCTCACACCAAGATACAACCCCGCCATTCCGACGTTTTCATGTTCTTGAGGGGCAGGAACAACAATGTTGCACACCTCCATCGCATTGGTGTACCAGAGGCCTGTTTTTGGGTTGTAAGCGCCATGGTTCCAACTCCTTGCCCCGAGCAGGTAAGGACAAATCGTGGTTTCTTCCCCTTCAGGCATATCGATTCGCCCAATCAATTCACCCGTTTTTGGATTAATGCCTTCAGCGAAGTTAATGTTCCTCGCGAGTGGCCATACGTTGTCGAGTTCGCCCGTTTTCTTATCGATAACAAAAACAAAGCCACTTTTATTTAGGTGTACGAGAACGTCCTTGCCGTTATGTTTTAAGCTGACGGCTTCATATGTGGCGTCGTAATCCCAAACATCATGAGGGATCTCTTGCAAAGCCCATTTTATCTCACCCGTTTTCGGATCAAGCGAGAGTAAACTGGCGCTATGCTTGTTGTCCCCTTGACGCTCTGCGCCATAGAAATCAGGAGCAGCATTGGCTGTGCCGATAAAAATTGAATCTGATTTTTCATCGTAGGTACCCGGTAACCATGCACCGCTTCCACCAACTTCTCCTGAATCTCCGGGCCAACTCTCTGGGTTATCTTTATCAAGGATTTCAAAGGTCCATGCTTTCTCTCCCGTTAGGGCATTGACCGCAAATATCTTTCCTTGTGTTGGTTGATCCCCTCCCGTGGTACCGCCATATAAGATGTCACCAGCAAGTTGTGGTGGCGATGAGAATAAGCAGCCGTAGCAACTTCTAAGATCCGTTATTTGTGTTGACCATTTTTCCTTACCGGTTTCTTGGTCGAGCGCGATAAAACGACCATCAAGTGTTCCGATATAGACATTGCCATGCCCGACGGTCACCCCTCGACTCGCAGCCACATAAAACACTTCGTTCACCACATCATCAAGTTCAGGTTGATAATGCCAACGCGTTTTTCCCGTATCCGCGTCTAATGCAAACACGTTGTTGTTTGGTCCAATGTAGTAAGCCACACCATCAATAACGATTGGGGTTGCTTGCAATCCATGTTCGATATCGCCAGGTTGATGCATCCAAGCAACTTTTAGTTTGTGGATGTTATCGACATTAATTTGCTTTAACGGACTGTATCTCCAAGCATTAGATGTTCGGTGGTATTGCGGCCAATCATTGGGGTTTTCTGCTCCGTCGCCAGTCTCGGCATAAACAAACGAGATGAATAGAGTTAGTGAGAGGATCTGTATCACCAATATTGAAATAATGTTCTTTATTGAAATCACGTTTCTGCCTCCATTGCATAGTCAATTAACTAATTGCAATAAATGCGCCAAAGGCCATTAAAGGCTTAATCTATTGTTATTTAATGTATAAATGTTAAGTATTAAAATATTTGCAAGAAACAATGTGTATCAATAACTGGCACACTATGTATCACAAAATGAGCACGTCATTCTGAAAGCAATGAGGTGTTTTCACGACAGGCCGTGACATACCGGAAGAGATTAGAAGGCAGAGAGTGGAGATGGACGCCGTATAGGGTTTAAATAAATTAACGTTATCGCATCATTCGTTTTAAGCGACTGTCGTAATAAAAATCACGCTCATCGATAATTTTGATAGTACGGCTTTCAGGGTGCATGGGGTTGATGAGGAAGTTGTATTCACTAGCAATAATAGCGGAAGGAAGCTGGAGCACTGGCGTACTCATGCCTTGTAACCATTCGGTACCGTAACGTCGCGAAACATCTGCGTCAGGCACTGCATCCCAGCCCACTGGAAGCTCTTTCTCGCTAACACGTACCATCGCAATATCATCAGGAATGTAGATGGTCATCATGACCAGCTGTGGCATTTGCACTGGGCTTTCATGCACAAAACGTTCAAGTGCTGATAGTGAACGAGAGCCCGCGGTATAGACAATCGGCTGCCCTTTCTGGTGCCAACGACCCGAACCAAACATGCCACCTGTGCCTGTCAAATCTGCATAGCGTTTTACGGAAAGGCGGAACACTTCCATTATGCGGTCATGCCATGCATGAGACGGTTCAAAATGGTTTCAACATATTGAATGCCGGTGTTGGTATCCAGGTAATCAACGGCGGCTTTCCCACCAAACGCCACTTGGGGTGTTTTTAGCCAATCTAATGCCACAGGACGGCTCCCATAATAATCGACGGCCAAATCTACTACACGACGGATTGCTAAGGTTTTCTCTGATTGAGAGGGCGTGAGTAAGTCAGTATCACTTTTACGCTGCAAACTGCGCGGACTTAAACCAATCAGCCCCACCCACTCGCCACTGCTCATGGCCATGTCTTTCATCACTTTGCGCGCATGCTTCACTGATAAACCGTGTCGGATGATATCTAACTCGGTATCTTGGTTTATCACTTGCCCTTTTTTTACTAGGCCAAGCGAAACTAGCTGTTCTGCATACATACACACCTCCACATACCAATGGTTAAATTATGAGCGCCATTTGTCGTATTGTAAAGCGTCATTTGTCGCACTCGACTCTATCAGCGATTCAATATTCTGACCAAATGCGCCTATGTGGGACAGCATCTATATATCACATCAATATATCGCGCATCATAAGGCGTGCCTTACAGTGGCAGACGGGAGCGTTTCTTCACTTGCCCAAATGCAAAACTGGACTCAATAGCTGCAATGTTCGGTAAAGGCGTTAACTCTCGTCGTATAAATCGCTCATAGGTTTTGAGTGACTCGCTGACCACGTGCAGCAAATAATCATGGGTGCCCGTCATAAGGTAACACTCCAACACCTCATCCATATGATTGATCAAAGATTCAAACTGTCGCATGTTCTCTTCGGTCGGCTTTTCAAGCTTCACAGACACAAACACATTAATGGCGAGGCCACACATGTCTTGATCTACATGCGCGTGATATCCCGTGATGATGCCTTTTTTTTCCAATGCGCGAACGCGACGTAAACAAGGCGATGGAGAGAGTGAAATGCGGTCAGACAACTCTTGGTTGGTTAACCTCCCTTCAATTTGCAGTTCATCGAGGATCTTCTTATCGATGTTGTCGAGTGCGTTTTGGTGATGTGCCATATCATGCCTTTTATCGGTCGAGCTGTTCAGGGTCCTTTCTATAAAAGTAGTGGAAATAGCGTGGATTGTTTTGATATTGGCAATATCTGTCAATAATGGCTGTATATAAAGCAGATTTAGCAAGCATGTGCCCCTTTCCCTTTGCTAGCTTCAAAGTAATCCATTAAGTATTGCGCTTTAACGTTAAGGGAACTAGCCATGAACAAAGCCACACAACTGAGTCCGCTTCGTAAAACAACACGCCATGAAGATGCAGTTTCGTTGGCGACCGAACAAGCTGAACATTTTGGGATTGATACACACTCTGAGTTTGGGCAGTCACTTATCGCACTGGCGACAACACTATATACCGCTAACCATCACACACACGATTTATGGGCGATCACCTTGGATGGTTTATCTGACCTTGATAAAAACGACCGCATCGCTTGGTTCAATGCAAAACGCTTTTTGTCTTTCCAATTAGCGAAGATCCTCGATAACCTTCAAAATCCAATGCGCGCGACCTATAAAACCATCGCGACAAAGAACGGGCACTTTGCCTCCAAAGGCGCTTACCCCATCTTCGACAATGTCGCTGCCATTTTCTCAGCAAGCCCAGTAATAACGAGAACTGCAACTTATCTCTTCGCTTGTACCGAATGGGTGGAAGATGCCTTCAATGGACGCGAACCTTTGCATGATATTTACTCGCGCTTGCTAAACCCCACGTCAATCAGTTTGGCAAACCATATCGTGGATATTGAAGCAGGCGACATGGCAGATCAGTATTTGGCGTGGAACTTCAATTCAGGCATGGCCGCAATTGATGGGTTACTGAGTCACTTGCTGGGACGCGAAGACATTGTGTTGGCATCACGTAATATCTATGGCGGATCTTATCAATTGCTCCAAGACTGGTATCGTAAATCCTCAAACTTGGATATTGCTGTGGAATGGGTCGATGGCTATGAAGCGGAGGATTTTGCAAAAGCGATGGATGCCGCCGCCAATACATATGCAGACCGCATTAAAGCGGGAAGAAAAATCTATGTCTACCTAGAAAGCCCCTGTAACCCGCACGGTTTCGTGTTAGACGTTGCTGGCATTAGCCGAGCAACCCATGAACGAGATTGGACACTCATCGCAGATACCACGGTTGGCACCCCTTTCTTACACCCAGTACTAAAAAGAACAGATCCCATGGAACGCCCTGACTTTGTGATTCACTCTTACACCAAAGAACTCGCGGGCTCTGGCACTACAACGGCGGGGGTTGTTATCGGTCGCAACGAAGACATGTTTATGCCAAAAGGTGACGCGGTAACTACAATCTCTCCCAATGGTAATGCGCGCACCGTTAATTGGGATGAAACGCTATTCTGGAATGTGTATTACATCAAAGGCGCATTTCTAGATGCCGATAAAGCTTTTGAAGTACTCAACGGCATGAAGACATACGAATTACGCGTGATGCAAAAAACGATCAACACTCTCGCATTGGCGCGTATTCTTAACTTACATCCTGATATCAATGTGTCATGTCCAGCACTTCCAACTAGCCCAAATTACGCATTGATGAAGAACAATATGCGACTTGGTCTGCCTGCGGCTTTGTTCACCATTGATATGGAAGGGTCGACAAACCGCCCGCCGATTGATCCGGATGTATTTAAGCAGTTCTTCGACATGCTCGAGCCCGCTATTGGAATGCAAGTGAGTTTGGGGCAAACCAATACCGTGGCATTGTGTCCTGCTATGACGACGCATTCTGAACTATCAAAAGACGCACTAAACCGTGCGGGGATAAAGCCGACTACTTTGCGTATTGCGGTTGGATTAGAAGACCCACGTATGTTTATTGCTCACATGCAGCGGACAGCAGAAATAACCATCGACCTAAAACACCATGACTTTTCTTCTCAGTTTCCATCTCCTGAAGAAATCGATGACATATACAGGAAAACCTATCTGGATGTGCAACAGCAATTTGTCGAGGATCTTCCTTCATATCGCACGTTGATGCAGTAAGCTAAGAAGCTAAGAAGCTAAGAAGCTAAGAACAGCAAGAGCCAAGCAGAAACATCAAGTAAATCATCACTTGTCGAGTGATGATTTACTTGAGCGAAAAATGGTGCCATCGCGATCTAGATAGCACAACGTCGCTTGATACTGAGGATAAAATTCCAGTCTTTCTGGGGTTGAAGTACGCAATGTGGCGACTTGGGCGCTCAATTGTTCATTCGGCTCACAATTGAAAACACCAAAACGATGAACCTCTCGAACACCACCTTCAAGTTGAGAACTTCTTAAAATCTCAATCTTCATCGCTAATCTTTGTTGGTTAAAGCCCGAAGATTGATTCGCTAACAGCTTACCAAATGACGTTTGTAACAACTTAATTTGGCTAGCGATGAGGACTTGTCCATCCGACGCTTCCAATGAGTTCTGCGCTTTGACCATCTCCAAGGCTACAGATGGCAACGCTTGAAGATAGCTATACAGATCAGATTCATTAGATAGCGTGTGATGACGAACTGAGAGCGCAACCACAACACATGCAATAGCGATTGCCATCATGGATATCAGCGACCCAGAGTTGAATTTGTCTCGTAAAGCCATGATCTGAACACACTACCTATCGACTAATTATGCTTGAAACCATAAAGAAACTGGATTTATATCCTGAGACAAGTGAATGCTTATACAACAGCAAAACCCAAAGTTTAAAATATAAAAATACGCACATCAGTTTATATGCAATTAACAAAGATCGGACCACTTCGTCTGTCTCATTAATTGGAATAACTAAACTAATCTGTCATTAATACTTTTCTAGTTTCAGTGCTAATTTTACATTATTTATATAGTGTCTCTTTAATAATACAGGCTGCACAATTTTGGTGATAAAAAATTCCCTTTTAATTTCAGGCATAAAGTCTAACTAACCCCGCAAAACTTTACACATCTTGACATTCAAGCCCGAAGGCCAGTAATGACGGGCTATAGAGAGAACGTGGGAAATATAAAATATGTTAACGAGTACATGTTGGTGCATATTCTGCCCAATAGCGTGCACACAAACAAAATTCGCGTTAATAATTAAATCATTAATTGGAAAGTAGAAAAGTGTGAGCGCTATATAGGCTTGGGAAAAAGCCAAAAATCGAGAATCAAAATATATTGCAAATATGTTTATACGTGAAATAATCCGCACCGTATTACTTTTTAACAAGTATGCAACACACTTGCTGGCGGATAAAACCAGATAGCAATATAAAATAAGAAAAGGACTCGGTAATGAAACGTATAATGACGACGGCTGGACTTTCGTTGTTTGCGAGCTCAGCCTCTGCGGCAGGGATCGACGACGCAATCAACGAAATCGTAGCACCAATTGTAAACCCATTCGTGGGTATGATTTTCTCAACCATCCCCCTCCCATTCACTGATACTCAAGCACCTTGGATCGTTCTTTGGCTTGTTGTCGCTGCAATCATCTTCACCCTCTACCTCGGCTTTATCAACTTTCGTGGCTTTGCACACGCCATTCGCCTTGTAAAAGGTGATTACACAGACCCTAACGAACCCGGTGAAGTATCCCACTTTCAGGCTCTTGCCACCGCTCTTTCCGGTACCGTTGGTCTTGGTAATATCGCAGGTGTTGCTGTTGCTATCTCTATCGGTGGTGCAGGCGCAACATTCTGGATGATCCTTGCTGGCTTGCTTGGTATGTCAACCAAGTTTGTAGAGTGTGCTCTCGGTGTAAAATATCGTACAACTCACCCAGATGGCTCTGTGTCAGGTGGCCCGATGTACTACCTAAGCAAAGGACTTACCAACCGTGGTAACCCAGCGCTTGGTCGTACACTTGCTGTTCTGTTCTCAGTATGTGCTGTCGGCGGTGCTTTGGGTGGCGGTAACATGTTCCAAGCAAACCAAGCATTTAAGCAAGTGGTTGGTGTGACTGGCGGCGACATGTCTTTCTTCGCTGATAAAGGCTGGTTGTTTGGTTTGATCATGGCCGTTATCGTTGGTGTGGTTATCATCGGTGGTATCAAGTCAATCGCGAAAGTAACCGAAAAAGTGGTTCCTTTGATGGCGGTTGTCTATGTGGGTGCTGCTTTGATCATCATCCTTCTGAACCTGAACCATGTTGGTGATGCATTTGCTGCTATCTTCAACGGTGCGTTTACAGGTGAAGGTGTTGCCGGTGGTATCATTGGCGCAATGATTCAAGGTTTCAAACGAGCGGCATTCTCGAATGAAGCAGGTGTTGGTTCGGCGGCAATTGCTCACGCAGCAGTAAAAACCAAAGAGCACATGTCTGAAGGTTTCGTATCTCTGCTTGAACCATTCATCGATACCGTTGTTATCTGTACGATGACTGCATTGGTTATCATCATTACAGGTCAATTACACGAAGGTCAGACACTAACGGGTGTTGAACTGACTTCTGCAGCATTTGGTAGCGCGATCTCTTGGTTCCCGCTTATCCTAGCAATTGCAGTTGTTCTCTTTGCTTTCTCAACCATGATCTCTTGGTCTTACTACGGTTTGAAAGCTTGGACTTATCTGTTCGGTGAAAGCAAGCGTGCTGAAATGATTTTCAAAATCATGTTCTGCTGCTTTGTGGTTATCGGTGCTTCTATGAACCTCGGTCCAGTTATCGACTTCTCTGATGCAATGATCTTCGCAATGGCACTGATCAACATCATCGGTCTTTACCGTTTGGTTCCAGAAATCAAAGTTGACATGCAAGACTACCTTGCGCGTTTGGATAGCGGTGCGATTGCACGCTACAACGGTTAATTTATCATTGAGTCATCAATGTATGATGTCTAAATGAAGAAGAGATGCCAAATGGCATCTCTTTTTTTATGTCTGTTTCGAACATCGAAAAATGCAAACGAAGCGAATTAGCCACCTGCCAGCTTAACGGTATGACCTTTCTTCTCAAGGTACGCTTTAATCTGATCGCGCTTATCACCTTGGATTTCAACAATGCCATCTTTCACTGAGCCACCACAGCCACATACTTTCTTTAGATCTGCCGCTACCAGCTTCAGCTCGGTGTCTGTCATATCTAATCCAGTAACCAGACATACGCCTTTGCCCTTTCGGCCTTTAGTTTGACGCTGTATACGTACAATACCGTCGCCCTTTTCGCGTTGAGGCGCAGCTGCTTCTTCTTTAATTCGTCCGGTTTCTGTTGAATACACCAAACGGCTGTTATCGTTTTTCATAATCCACTCTTTGACGCGTCACAATGATGCGTATGGTATCAAATGTCGTTGGCGTGAACACGCATGTCGTTTATCAATCAACGAGATAATGAATGATAATCAATGTATTGCTTAATTTTTGGCAAAGGTCCCTTGAGAAGTTGACCACGAACGAAGATATACCAAAGCCCTGGTTGCTTCTCGTCGCTCATGATTTGGATGCCTTTGTAATTCTCGGAGGCGCGAGATTGCGTCGTATTGAAGGACTGACGTTCGAACTCGGCGGGTGAACGAAAAATGCGTGTATCACACCACCAATCAATACACTGCCTAACGCCAAGCATGCTGCCTGAAACCGTTCGCCCACCAACTAAGGATGTGTAGATATCGTCTGCACATTCGATTGAATGTCCACGATGCGAGTATCGCTTTTTCATTCGCTTCCTGTATCTAGTAGCGTTTGCTGTGATGGCAAAGATTCTAATAAATACAGATGAATTTGACGACTCTAATTGCCCATAACATCAAAAAATAGTTACTGGCAAACGTAACCATAACGCTTTCGTAATGAACAGGCTAAGATTTGGTTACGACTTTTTTATCAACAAACTGTTTGAGGGCAGGAAGCGAGCCTTTCAGAAGGTTACCTTTGATGATCATATACCACGCTTTATCATCATCGTCAGAATCGTTCATGATCTGAATACCTTTGTACTCTTCTATTTTCTTGTCGGTTGAATCAACAAAATCCTGTTTATCAAATTCATCTGGCATGCGAAGAATGTTGGTGTCACACCACCAATCGATCGATTGCTTTACACCCAACAATGTACCGAGCACTTGTTTCCCGCCGATGCGAGCACTGTACTCTTCCTTTTTTTCATCATTTAATTCGACGTTATAACCACGATGGTATAGGCGCTTTCTCACCAACAACCCCCTGCGTATTATTAAAATAACAAATGTAATATTTTTGAGTTTCATTATGTAAATTAGACCAGGTTAACAGTTACTGCCAAATCTAATAGATTGGTTTGGCTAGAAAATCAGACGGCTGATGAATGATTTATGTGATGACAAGCTGTATTTAGGGATGCGATTAATGGAATAATAGGGACAACACATACAAGTTATAGTGCATTAAAATGAAGAAAATAGAACCAATTTCAGATCCAATCTCTATTAAGCAGAGCTTATCCACGTTCAAACAAGGTGATATTGATTTGGAACGTTGGAAATTGCTGACTATGGGTCAGTACAGCCACAATTCGTTGCTGAGTTTTCAAAATGATTGGCAAACGTTCTTAGCCTATTGCAAAGACGTCAACGTATCGCCATTGCCTGCGGCGGTAACAGCAGTGAGGCGCTTCATTGAACATTCAGCAAAAACAAGAAAGGCGTCTAGCATTAAGCGCTATGTCATTACCATTTCACTGTTGCATCGCGTACATAGCCTGCCTGATCCAACGCGACATAGAGAAGTTCGCTTTACACTCAATCGCCTTTACTCTGAAAAAGCGGATGATGCAGCTCAAGCAAATGCATTCCACCTTTCTCACCTCAATGCACTGCAACGTCAACTTGGAAATAGCGACCGATTGAAAGACATTCGTGATCTGCTTATTTGGACACTCTGCTTTGAAGGTATGCTTAAACGCAGTGAACTAGCAGCGCTGTCTTTCCATTCAGCTATCAAAGAACAGGAAGTTTATCTGCTTGTGGTCGACGATCAACGTATCGAGCTCAGTCCTGAAGCCAGTGAACTTATTGACCGTTGGCTACTGGTATCAGGAATTATTGATGGTCCTCTTCTACGCCGCATCAATAAGCATCAACAGTTGGGCGATGCCCCAATGGATCACTCTTCTATTTACCGCGTTTTTCGACGTGCCGCGACAGAACTGGGCATGGATGGAACATTAACCTTTTCAGGCCAGTCGCCTAGAGTTGGGGCGAGCGTCGATTTATCTGAGTCAGGAAAATCAATCAAAGAGATACAGCAACAAGGCCGATGGAAGAGCCCCGCGATGCCTGCTCAGTATGTAGGTAATAAGCAGGCCAAAGACGAGGCGATGGATAAGTTCAAACGCAAGTTAGACAAAGATTAAGTGTGGGAAACACCGGCTTGAATGCAACTTGCTAGGTAGTCAGAAAAGGTATGGCCGTTGTGTTCTACCAATTTCGGAAACATCGAAATTGGTGTCATACCCGGGAAGGTATTGATTTCATTAAGTAATACCTCTCCTTCTGGCGTGAGGAAGAAGTCAATGCGTGACAGATCCTTCAGTTTCAGATGCACAAAGGCTTTTTCAGCGTATTCACGCATCTTAGCGATTTGCTCTTCCGTCAGATCACCAGGTTCTAACGTGGTTAAACTGTGGCTCGTCGTGCTGTACTTTTCATCGTAGGTATAGAAAGTGTCAGTTGGGCATTGAATTTCACCCGGTGTCGTCACCATAACGTCACCATTATAGTGATAGGCTGCGATTTCAAGCTCTCGAGGTCGAACCGCTTTTTCTATCAACACTTGGTTTGAGAAGGTAAACGCCTCCGTCACTACGTTTTTGATTTCGCTTTTTTCTGTCACTTTGAAGCAACCTACAGAAGAGCCCTGACACGCAGCCTTAACAAAGATAGATCCCCACAGGTCAAAGGCTTCTTCAGCCTTAGTAATACTGTCAGCATTGTTATCAGTTAGGAACACATAAGGCGTATTGGGAATGCCAATCGCATCAAACCAAAGCTTTGACGTGATTTTATTAAAGCACACCATGCTCGCTGATGGGTCACAACCCATATAAGGAAGACCAGCAAGTTCCAGTAACGACTGAACGTCACCAGTTTCACCAGGATAACCGTGAATACAAGGCACGACGTAATCAATCGCAATCAGATCATTACCCATGGTAAGGGTTTTATCCAAATTCAGTCGACAAGCTTGCCCTTCGCTTCCCTTCCAACCTTCATCTTTAGTCATTTCGACGCGAACAACGGATACTGAAGGCAGTAATTTAAGTTGTGATTCTAAATAATTCGCTGAAACCAGAGACACTTCGTGCTCGGCACTTCCGCCGCCACACAGCAACAATACTTGAGTTGGGTTCATGACCATTCCTACTTCGCCCTGATATACGTTTCAGGGATAACATAATAAATTGCACAATCCGGTGCATCGCATGGAAGGTGAGACGCCTATAGTAGACAATCACATGCCCCCTTTCATCCAATCAAAATCAAATTTCTGTGTATTTATGTGTGATCGCGCAAAAACTCATCGTCCATGCATGCATTGCGTACAGTTTTATATGGGTCTTGCTCTGCTACATAAGAAAAAAGAGAGCCTACGCTCTCTTTTCTTCACTATTCAACAGCCTAATTCAACGGTTTCATCTCGGGGTTAGCCGATGATTTTATCGACGCCACTGAGCGAATGAATGGTCCAAATTGCTTAATATCTTTGGGTAACGCCTTCAGCGCCTTTTGCGCTTCGGTCTTAGAATCAAAGTCACCGTACAGCAATGTATACCACGGCAAGCCATCAACCATTTTCTTGTTTGACCAAACAGGCTTATCCGATGGCAGTTTGTTCATGTATTCGTTGAAGCCTTTGTTGTGACTCAACGCAATCACTTGAATGGTGTACTTCTGTCCAGCCACTGCAGCTTTCTTGGTAGGCAGCGGTTTCGCTGGCTTTTTAGCTGCGGGTTTTGACGCTTTATGCGCCATGACGGGTTTATCAGCCATCGTCTTTTTAGCCGCAGGCTTAGGCATCGGCTTGGTTGCGTTCATCTCAGAACTGCTTGCAGGAGCAGACTGCGCAGAGGGAAACACGGCTTCCTCGGTAGACTGAGTTAAAATTTGAGTCGTACTCGTTCCACCAGCACAGCCGGCAAGCGCAAAGGTAAATGCAACAGAAAGGATTTTCTTCATGAATATTCTACTTTTAGGAGCCACTGACTTCTATTCTGAACGCTGCTCCCCATTCATTCAACTTAAACGATGCGGACTCTAATAAGTATCTGCCACGCGTCACACATCATTTTGTAGAAATGATCGATAAATCAGAAAATTGCCATTTCATGAATGTCTTTTCGCTGCGGATCACAAGGACAATCATGAGACGAGATGCAAAAAAAGAAACACGATAAGATATGCCATCACTGCTTGATGCCTCGGGAGATATAAATGTCCGGTCTAGATATGCTTTTCAAACCAAAATCAATTGCTGTTATTGGGGCGTCAGACACGCCAGGCCGAGCAGGTAATGTGATCATTCGTAATCTTCAGTCTGGTGGTTTTAATGGCCCCATCATGCCAGTCACGCCAAAATATCAAGCCGTTGCGGGGATTCTTGCCTATCCAACCATTGATTCTCTTCCTCTTGTTCCAGATATGGCCGTGCTATGTACACAAGCAAACCGTAACAGTGAATTGATTCGTCAATTAGGTGAGAAAGGCGTTAAAGTCGCCATCATTCTCGCAGCAGGCATGAAGAAATATGAAGGAACTGACGGACGCACAGAGTTCGATATCATGCGCGACATCGCATCACAGTACGACATGCGGGTTATTGGCCCAAATAGCCTTGGATTAATTCTGCCTTGGCTTAATCTCAATGCTTCATTCTCTCCTATCCCAGCCAACCGCGGAAATATCGCCTTCGTTTCGCAATCTGCCGCCGTCTGTACCACCATTTTGGATTGGGCCAGAAACCGTCGTATCGGTTTCTCAACCTTCATCTCACTGGGTGAAGCCAGTGACATTGATTTCCCTGAATTACTTGATTACCTCAGTCGTGAAAGCAAAACCGATGCGATTTTGCTTTATATCGATAATATCCAAGATGCGCGTGCATTCATTTCTGCCGCACGAGCAGCATCTCGTAACCGCCGAGTGCTTGTATTAAAGAGTGGTAGAACGCCGGAAGGTGCTGCTGCCCTGCCGCATTTGTCAGAAAGCTTACCAGGGCTTGATGGGGCTTATGATGCTGCCATTCGTCGTTCCGGTATGCTTCGTGTAAACACGACTCACGAATTATTTGCCGCCGTAGAAACGCTTTCTCACTCTGTACCGCTACGTGGTGAGCGTCTCGCGATTATCTCCAATGGAGGAGGCCCTGCTGTTATGGCCGTTGATACCTTAATGGAAATGGGCGGGAAACTCGCTGTCTTGAGCGAAGAAACCATCGAAAAGCTAAGTAAGATATTGCCGGTGAGTTGGTCACAAGGAAACCCGCTCGATATTGTTGGAGATGCCGATATCGAGCGCTACAAAAAGGCCACTGAAATTTTATTAGAAAGCGATGAGGCTGACGCGCTCTTAATCTTGCACTCTCCTTCAGTCACTGCGCCTGGATTAAAAACCGCGAAGGCATTAGCGGATATGCTAAAAAACAACCCTCGCGCAAAACGTTTCAATATTTTAACTAACTGGCAAGGTGAAAGTGATGACGCCACCGTTGCGCGCTTAGCTTTTGCCCATGCCGGCTTCCCTGCTTATCGCACCCCAGAGAGTGCAGTCACTGCCTTCATGCACTTGGTTGAATACCGCCGAAACCAAAAACAATTAATGGAAACCCCAACCTCAATCGGTCAGATAGATTATGACGTTGAAGCGGGTCGCGCTTTCATTCAACAGGCATTAGACAGCCAAATTACATCATTAACCACTCACGAAGCACGCCCGTTTCTGTCGAAGTACGGTATCAATGTGATGTCGACATGGTTGGCGGCTGATGCAGCGGAAGCGGCACAAATCACGGAGCAAGTCGGCTACCCTGTTGCGGTTAAGCTCCGCTCTCCCGACATTCCACATAAATCTGATGTGAATGGCGTGATGCTAGACCTCAACAACGCCACAGAAGTCGCCAATGCCGCGCAGCTTATGCTTAATCGCGTATCTTTGTCTTACCCAACTGCGCGTATCGAGGGGTTACAAATTCAAGCCATGGCAAACCGTGCAGGGTCGCAAGAACTGCGAGTGTGTGTTCGCCATGATCCAGTGTTTGGCCCTGTGATATTGCTGGGTGAAGGTGGCAGTGAATGGAACGTCAACCGAGATGCGGCAGTGGCCATCCCCCCATTGAACATGGCGCTGGCACGGTATCTAGTGATTGGTGCATTAAAAACGGGCAAGTTAAGACAAAGAGGACACCCGTATAACATCGATATCAATGCACTTTGCCATTTTTTAGTGACACTGTCACAGGTGGTCATTGATTACCCAGAGATAACGGGGCTCGATATTCATCCGTTACTTGTCACTGGCGATAGCTTCACCGTGTTGGATGCGTCTATCACCCTTTGTGCCTACGAGGGTGACGCCAATTCTCGCCTCGCCATACGCCCCTATCCAAAAGAGTTAGAGCAAAAAGCCACGCTAAAAGACGGACGTGAAATATTACTGCGCCCAATCCTTCCTGAAGATGAACCCAATCATAAGTCCTTTGTGGAACGTGTCTCTGTTGAAGATCTCTACAAACGTTTCTTTTCGGACGTGGGTGAGTTAAATCATGAAGCGCTCGCCAATTTAACCCAAATTGACTACGACCGAGAGATGGCCTTCGTGGCAGTTTATCGTGAAGCAGAAGGCACTGAAGACATTCTTGGTGTCGTGCGTGCGTTAGCAAACCCTGACCATAGCGACGCGGAATTTGCCGTTCTGGTGCGGTCCGATCTGAAAGGCATGGGCTTAGGTCGAATTCTCATGGATAAAGTCATTGAATACGGTCGTCAAAGTGGCCTGAAACGCCTGAATGGTATGACGATGCCTTCTAATTCAGGAATGATTGCGCTAGCACAGAAAGTTGGGTTTAGTATTGATGTCCAAATTCAAGATGGCATTGTTGATATGGATATGACGCTATAAATTCTACGTGAATCGCTCGTTCAAGTTGAGGTTCACGAACAGGTAAAAACCGCAAAAAGAGGCTAATTCAGGCTCTTTTTGCGGTTTTTATACTAACAAATGCTTTTCGAGGATTAAGACACCCCGTCTTTTTCCTGCACTGTGTCCGCCACCAAGGTGTAATCAACAACAATAATATCTTCAATGTGCGGGCCAAAGACTTCTTTCAATGCGTCATGCTCTGGATCGACCAAATAGCGTTGACGTGCCGCTTCGTCTTGCAACGTCATCAATATAATGTGCGTAAAACCTTGGTGCTTGCCTTCAGGGCTATCATTCTCACCCCATTCGACCGAGACGACCCCTTCAACACGCTCAGTCATTGATTTGAATTCTTCTCGTATCTCGCCAAAATCAGCTTCATTCGATTCAGGCTTAAACTTCACTAGCAGTATATGTCTGATCATCGCGCGTCCCACTTCACAATCGTTATCCAGTCTGTCTAATCTACGTTTTGCTTGGAAACAGGTTGAATCATTTTTAGTACTTTTGGACAATGCCTGATCAGCCAGCTTTTCGCATTCCCCATTCGATTTCGTTTCCACGCCATCACCCAATCAAGCTTATAGGGTTCGCTGCCTTCAATCACTCTCAATCGGCCTTTGGCGATGTCTTCTTCAACCCACCATGAAGGCATGGTACCAATGCCGTAACCATCAAGAATAGCGTGGTATTTCTCCGTCATAGAGGTGACGGTCAGCCTAGGCTGCTCATCCAAGATATTGTAGGTAATGGATTTTGCGCTTCTTGCAGTGTCTGCAACCGAGATACTGCGATATAAGCGACGAGTTTCTACATCATAAGGACGAGCATGATTGTGGATTGGATGATCAGGTGAAGCCACCCAATATCCATCTGAACCCCCTAATTCCATCATCTTGACATCCAGTGGAATAGATTGAGGTTTCGGGCTGATCAGAATATCTACGCGATCTTCACTCAGCGCTTCCCATGCGCCCGCCAATATTTCCTCTTGGAGACGCACACGAGTATTGGATTCACGCCCTATTTGCTCCACCAGCGGAAAAAATGCCCGTGCGGTGAGTAATCCATCAAACGCGATAGTGATGTCTAACTCCCAACCATGGGCAAGAGATTTGGCATCCGACACCATTTCATCCGCGGCATTCATGAGAATTCGACCGCGCTCTAGAAGCAGCCTCCCTGCATCGGTAAATGAGGCTTTATGACCCGAGCGATCGAAAATTACCAAATCCAAATCTTGTTCAAGTTTTWGAACCTGATAGCTCAATGACGAAGGAGCTCGGTTAAGAGAGTCGGCTGCTGCTGCAAAACTCCCTTTACGCTCTATCGCATCAAGTATTTGCAACGCTTCGAAAGATAACATGCCGATAATCGTTCCTTTTATGTAATCACGTCCAGTTTTACGCGTGGAGCATGTGTGTGTGGGATTCTTGGCAGCGGGGCTTTCACTGCGTTTCCATGGCTTATCAATCGACCATGCCCAAACAGCGCCACTTATGTCTACCCTAACAGTAGAAGACCCGACGAATCGGTTTAATTGTTCTTTATATCTAAGCAACCTGATATGTAGGATTCAGCAACTAGATTCGAGTGACTTAGGTATACGTCATGCGATTATCGATTCGCATTGCCTAAATCTGGCACAATCAATTGATAGAGAACAGAAATTTCTTTCCAATCGTAAAATTCGTGATGAATACATCGTCAATGCGCCTTCATCTGTCTTAACCTTAGGAATGAGGTGGCTATGAAGTTAGATCGTATAGAAATATCTGGTTTTCGCGGTATCCGACGCCTTTCGCTCAGTCTTGATGAGGTGTCAGTACTGATTGGTGAAAATGCATGGGGTAAAAGCTCTTTGCTGGATGCCTTATCCCATGCTTTACCTTCATCGGGGCAACCCTATACCTTCACACGTACAGATTTCCATATCGACCATACGCTTGGCAACGCGCAAACCAACCAGATTCAAATCATTCTGCGGTGGACTGAGAGCTTTTCCGGTGAACATAGAGCACGGCGATATCGACAATTTAGTCAGGTTTGGAATAAAACCAACGACGAAGGCATGCGCCAACTCGATTATCACATTAACGCCATACACGATGATGGAAAAATCACGGTTTCTCGAAACTTCCTTGATGAAACCGGCGGGATTATCGTTGTCGCTAATCATGAGTATCTAGCCCTTCAATTAGCGCAACTTCACCCCGTTATTCGTGTACAGGATGCGAGGCGATTACGCGATCAGGAATTAGATCTCAATGGCAGTAAGACGCGTCTTGAAAAGCGACTAGAAAATACCGTTAAACGTTTACAACAGCGCCCAGGGCACGTGAACAAAGGAGAAGTTCGCAGTGGCATCAAAGCCATGCGCACCTTGCTTGATCACTATTTTGCCTTCGACAATCACAACCGCTCACCCGCTGACATAGAACCCGCAAGGCATCTCAATATGCGCGCCAACTACATTCATCCGCTTGAGTTGGTGGCGCGTAATACCTCGAACCAAAGCCGATTGATCCTTATGGGTTTACTCAGTGCCTTTGTTCGTGCCAGAGGGCCAAAACAGCTTAGGCCTAACGCTCGTCCCATTATCATTTTTGAAGATCCAGAAAGCCGGCTTCACCCTACGCTACTCAACCAAGCATGGCGTTTGATCGCTTTAATGCCAATGCAGAAGATCATCACCACCAACAGCGGTGATTTGCTGTCTGCCGTCCCGCTCACCAGCATTCGAAGACTGGAACGAGGCTCTACGCAAACGGAGGCATTTCAAGTACCCAAAGACCGACTAAGCAAAGATGAGGAGCGACGCGTTTCTTTTCATGTTCGCTTTCATCGACCCAGTGCATTGTTTGCGCGTTGCTGGCTATTGGTTGAGGGCGAAACGGAGGTTTGGCTGTTTAGCGAACTGGCGAGAATCCAAGGCTACGATCTTTCCGCGGAAGGTGTTCAGCTCATTGAGTTTGCGCAAAGTGGGCTTAAGCCACTGATCAAGCTCGCTCAGGTTCTGGGCATTGAGTGGCATCTTATTGCTGATGGCGACATGGCAGGTCAAAAATACGCTTATGCTGCCCGCAAAATGCTTAATGGTGACCAAGAAAAACATCGTCTAACCGTGCTACCAGACCGCGATATAGAGCACTACCTCTTCCATCATGGCTACGAACCTTTGTTTCGTGAAATGGCAAACATCGAAGGAAACACCCATATTGCCCCGAAGAAGGTCATTACCAAAGCCTTAAAGAAATACGCCAAGCCTGACGCGGCATTGGCGATCATTGCCTATACCGAAGAGCATTTGGATGAAGACATTCCGCTCTTGCTGCGCTGGACATTGCAGCGAGTCATCAGCATGGCACGAGGTGCAGGTTAACAAGATTAGATTATCGGAAGATAAGAGGAAAAAAGCAGGTTCACTCCTGCTTTTCAAAGAAGATGGAAAGTCTGCCTACTTCCACACCAAACTTCTTCATGGACGTTAAGTTAAAGGCACGCTTCTCATCTTGTCGGAATAACCAATCATCAAGCGTCAATACATACGTGCTGTCACCCACCTCAACGTTTAAGTCATACACCCAATTCAATGCATTGCCTTCTTCGCTCCCCGTCGCTATACCCACTACATCACCTGCAGTGCCTTGATAGCTACCATCGTCTTGACGAGTGATAGTCCAAACGCGGTTTTGAACTTCTCCATCATCGAACACGAAATCTTCATCCAGCGTGATCACGTTACCTTCAACGGTTCCTACAATAACGACTTCAAAGCGGCGTGTTTGCTGTCCGGTATAATCTTGAACCATACCCCATGCTTTTACATCACCCTCGAAGTACTCGAACAAATTGAATGAGGGAGTTGTCGACTTGTAATCATCAATTGAGCTTGAACAGCCAACAAGGACCCAGATAAACACCCCAATGGTCATGAGTTTTTTCACGCTTACTCTCTCCCTATCAATGCCAAACGAAGTGATGGATACGCAGTCTGAGGCGAAAGCCAGATATCAGAAAAAGCACGAGCCAATGACATATCCTCTAACGTGGCGAATGGTTCTATATTTCCTTGTAACGGCTGATACACAAATTGGCCGCCCTTGTCGTTCAACATATAAATAAGGCGATCACCCTCTTTCACATTAGGCCAAGCCCTTTCCATTTTCGGCAACCATTCATCAATTTGAGCCGTGCTAAACCCAAGGTGCTCCCATTGCTCTACTGTTGCATCCAGCAAGTCGTCCGCATCAATGTCTCTGCTGTAAGTGATGACCAAAGCAAGAGGAAGAGAATCATCTTCAGTGAATTCACCTGACGGTGTGCGAAGCTCACTGTCATAAACTTTCCAAAACCCCCACGTTAACGTAGCGGAGCCGACAGTCTTCCACCATGCCCAATCGTCTAACGACGCAATGGTTAATATGGCAGGTGCCGTCCCTTTATTTGTCACAGGAGATATCGCCGTTGACACCAAAGCGCTGGTGGCATTCTCAACGCTGGGTTGTGCTGAGATTTGTGCGCTGACAGAAAAAGACATCGCAGCACATGCACCGAACAGGATGTACTTCAGATATGCGCTCGACAGAAACGAAAAGGCTATTTTTTGATTGTTGCTGTATTTGAATGCCACCATGTTTTCCCCTTCAGATGGAAGAACTTAAGCAAGGACAAGAACACCATGCTGTAGATAGCCCACGCCGCAGCAATGACCATCGCATTGCTCCAGTAAGGAAGACCAAACTGCACAGCATCAAAGCGTTCGCCAGCAAGATAACTCGCAGCCCCTCCAAGTGAACCGACAGCAATCAACAGTCCAATGTTCTTATCCAACAGCCAATCCCTAAGTAACCAAACATATGCCCCAAAACCTGCCCACAGCAAACACAACCATAGAGGAAGAAATGCTGTATCAAAATTCAATATTTGGTTACGCATCAATACGGTATCGCCCGCAATACCGATTAATGCAAAAAGAGGGATCGCGATGATCACACCGCGATCAATAAACATAGCGCCGATCAATGCCAACACAAGAAAGGGAAGAAGGCTGTTTTGCCCAACCACGGCTGCAAACCAAAACAGGTTGAAAGCCAGTGAAACCAAAATGACTCGCATTGCCTTCCCCTTCTTAATGTTTTAATGATAAATACATGGCCACGTTTATTGGCAGTTCTCAGCTAGTCACGCCATTCTGGTCGGCTAAGAACCAGTTGCACGGTGCTGATGGTTCTCTCACGAAATCCGCCTTCGCAATAGCAGAAGTAATAACGCCACAAACGCGAGAAACGTTCGTCATAACCCAACTCTGCTAATTCAGCCTGCTTTTCGTTAAAGCGTTCATGCCAGTCTTGTAACGTACGCGCATAATCCAAGCCAATGTCTTTTAAATCACGGACAACCAAGTCGCTTTCACGCGTGAAGTGATCAAGCAACACATTCACAGAAGGCAAAAAGCCGCCGGGGAAAATGTGTTTTTGAATGAAATCGACATTGCTGCTGTAATAGTCATAGCGTTGGTCAGCAATGGTAATCGCCTGAATCGCCATCAAGCCATTGGGTTTGAGCAGTGACTGGCATTTTTTGATGTAGGTAGTCAGGAATTCCTTACCCACTGCTTCAATCATTTCAATAGAAACAAGCTTGTCGTATTGCCCGTCAAGGTCGCGATAATCTTCTTTCAGCAAGGTGATCCTGTCTGACAGCCCTTCTTGCTCAACACGGCTTTTCGCCCACTCGTATTGTTCGTTTGAAATCGTGGTCGTCGTGACTTTGCACCCGTAGTGTTTCGCTGCGTGTATTGCCATCCCTCCCCAGCCTGTACCAATCTCGACAAGGTGGTCAGAAGGTTGCAAGTTAAGCTGACGGCAAAGCCTATCCATTTTCTCAAATTGTGCGGTTTCTAACGTGTCGGTTTCATTTTCATAAATCGCCGCCGAGTAGAGCATTTCCTGATCGAGGAAGCTCTCATACAAGTCGTTGCCCAAATCGTAGTGCGCAGAAATGTTAGTACGCGAATTTTCCTTGGTATTGCGGTTCTTCCAATGCGCGATTTTCTGAGCGACTGTCGCAATCCATCCCACTTTGCTTTCCAATCGATCCAATGCTGGGAGGTTTCGGCACACTGCACGAATCACGTTGGTCAAGTCTGGAGAATCCCACCAGCCATCGACATAGGCCTCGGATGCCGCAATGCTCCCGCCGCTCAATACACGGCGATAAAAGCCTGGGTGACGAACAATAATTTCTGCATGCAATTCGGCGTTCATGTCGCCCAATTGCTGAGTTTGACCGTCATAATCTACCAACGTCAGTGCGACACCTTCTATGTGCCCAAATGTTTTAAGCAACATACTGCGTGCAAATGTGTCTTTTCGGGTAATGGGCCACGTGGTTGCATTGATTTCATTAGAATACATAGTCACTCCTTTGCCTGAGCAGGATGAGAATAAAATGGCGCACCTTTGATCCAAAGCTTGAGCGCTTGCCAATAGATTGAGGCGACAACATTTACTGTCATCAAGGGCGTTTTAACGATGAGCTTGGAAAGTTCCGAAGAGGAAAACGGCTTCTTCGACATGGCCAATGTGGCGTCAAATTCACGATCATCTCGATGCGTTTCAAGATGAATGAACGCCGTTTTGGTCAACGGACGCAACTTCCAAACATACTTCTGTTCCACTGGGTTAAAGGGAGATACGTGAAACGCTTTTTCGTTCTCCCACCTTTTGCCAGCGGGAATCGCGTAGTAGTGACGCTGATTCCAAGGTGTATTGCTCACTTCAGCGAGCATGTAGCGCCACTGACCGTGTTCGTCATACACGTAGTAAAAATTGACTGGGCTAAAATACATGCCGAAATATCGCAAATGGCACAGGGCCAGCACTTTCCCGCAGTATCGCTCTCCCGTAAGTTCAAAGACTTTATCTTGAACCGCTTGCTTCGTATCGTGACGCCCTTGCATGTAGTCAGGGCGGTGAAACGTCGCAACGCCCCACTTTCTTAGTGAAAAACCTCTCACAGTTTGAGCAAGCTTTTCCACTTCATCTAAATCAATCAATGGCATGAACATCGGGTACGTAAACCGATGGTCTACTGGCGTAAAGCGTCGATGGCGCACGCTGCCAACATACAAGCCACTGAGGGACTCAGTGCTCATGAAGCACTCCTAAGCGGGATAGGCATAGAATGAATACTCTTCACTACATCCAGTGCACTTCTCACACCATCTTCATGGAAGCCGTTGTACCAGTAAGCACCACAGAACCAACTGTTGTTATTTCCTGAGATCAGCGAGCGTTTTTGTTGCGCATCGATGCACTTCTGGTCAAACACAGGGTGAGCGTAAACAAACTGACGCAGAATCTTATTTGGGTCGATGCTGTCTGACTGATTCAAGGTGACACAAAACGTTTCAGGCGAATTGATCCCCTGCAAAATGTTCATGTTGTAAGTCAAAGCAGCAGGTCGGTCTTCGCGGCCAGTCCCCTCACCAAGGTGGTAGTTCCAACTTGCCCATGCGGCTTTGCGACGCGGAAGCAATCGCGTATCAGTGTGCAAAACAACGTCGTTGTCTTGATAATCAATGCTTCCCAATATGAGCTGTTCATCTTGCGTAGGCCGTTTCAACAACGCTAAGGCTTGGTCGCTGTGACATGCAAAGATCACATGGTCAAACACCTCTTCGCTATGCTCAGTCGCTACCACAACATGATGCGCGAAACGTTCAACATGTTTGATACGGGCATTAAGAGTAATGCGGTCTTCAAAAGCCGGGACCATTTTGCGGACATACTCTCTAGAACCGCCAGGGATCACATACCATTGTGGGCGGTTAGTGACGTCCAACAAGCCATGATTTTGAAAGAAGCGAAGGAAGAATTTGAGTGGGAAAGCCCGCATGTCTGACAAGGTTGATGACCAAATCGCCGCGCCCATTGGCAGAATATAATTCTGGCAGAAATACTCGCTGAACTGTCGACGGGTTAGAAAGTCTCCGAGCGTCTGTTCAACCAATGGATCACCATGTGTCGCGATGCTATACGCTTCGCGAGCTTCTTTATTAAAGCGCAGAATTTCAGAGATGAACTTATAGAACTTTGGGTTCAGAAAATTACGTTTTTGTGCAAACAAAGAACCGACACTATGACCGTTGTATTCCAAGCCGTTATCTTCATTTCGAACGCTAAAACTCATCTCTGATTCTTGTGCGTCCATACCAATGTCTTTCATGAGGTTTTGAAAGTTAGGATAGGTACGGTCGTTGAAAACAATAAAACCTGTATCAATGGCATATTTGCCACTCTCGACTTCAACATCCACTGTCGCAGTATGTCCACCGATGTAATCATTAGCTTCAAACAACGTAATGTCGTGCTCTTTGTGTAAGTAGTGCGCACACGTTAAGCCTGAAATGCCAGAACCGATAATTGCAATTTTCATAGTGCATTCCTTGTCATTTTTCTTACTAGCGCTAATTGAAATGCCATTGGCAAAGAGGAAATCAGTTTGAGCAAAAAACTAAACTTTTTCGGGAAGTGAACTTCTGCTTTCTTTTTCTCTAGTCCTTCACGAATCGCCAACGACGCTTCTTCTGGGGTGATAAGCATGGGCATCGGGAAGTCGTTTTTGTCGGTGAGCGGCGTTTTAACAAAACCCGGAGAAACAAGTGACACTGTCACTCCTTTTGATTCTAAATCAACAGAAAGAGAACGCGCCAGATACGACACCGCCGCCTTTGATGCGCCATAGGCTTCGGCTCGTGGTAAACCGACATAGGCTGCCGTTGAACCCATTAACGCCAAATGCGTTTGACTCGTAAAAGTCGACTGCAGCGCTTGAATGCAATTGAGCAATCCAAAAAAATTTATATTAAAAACGCGCTTAAACATGCTGACATCAATCTCGCCATGATCGACATATTCACACGTGCCAGCATTGAGGATAATTAGGTCACAAGGTGCGTCTATTGCCCCCAAGACACGCTGCGTTTCTTCTTCGTTGGTGGCGTCGAAGCTCAAAATGGTGACAGTGTCACGATTATCAACCCAACGAGAGAGCTGGTCGATGTTTCGTCCACAGGCAACAACGTGCCAGCCTGAGCTTTCATAGTCTTTTGCCAGTTGTAAGCCAATGCCTGACGTTGCACCGGTAATCAATACACGTTTCATTGACCTAGCCTTTTCTTGATCATTTTCACCGCAGAACCAAGTACTGGTAATGCTTCGTACAACATTTCGCCCAGGTCAAAATAATCTCGATGAATGACGACGCGACCTTCTTTGAGCACTAAACGTGTACAACCATTGACGACACGCTCTGCCCCTCCAGACAATTTCGGGTGAGAAAGACTCATGGTCCAGCTTATGAAAGCAACGTCTCCATTAATTGCCTGTTCATGAATATCAAAACGACAATCATTAACGTTGCTGTACATCACTTCAAAGTATCGGGACAAATTGTCATAGCCCTCGATACGATGAGCGGGATCTTCAAAGACAACATCTTCGCTATAAATCGCATTCAATGACGATAGATTGTCTTTACTGAGCGATGTATAGATCGATATAAATCGCTCTAACGTGTCATGTTGTGGCGTGGCACCCGTTTGCATCATGATTCAGCCCTTTTCGTATTCTGTTGGGACTTAGCAATTTCAAACATTGAAATTGCCGTCTCGCGCGCGGCCTTGTGATCAACAATTGGACGCGGATAAGCTAAATCAATTCCTTGCTTCTCTGCCCACCGATGAGGTTCGTGTAGTGCACTGTCAGGAACTGATTCTAATTCTTTCAACCATCTACGGATAAAACGCACATTAGGATCAAACCGTTTGCTCTGTGCGGTGGGATTAAATACGCGAAAATATGGCTGTGCATCAGTGCCTACAGATGCAGACCATTGCCAGCCACCGTTGTTGGCGCCAAAGTCACCATCAATGAGTTTGCTCATGAAGTACTTTTCACCCCAACGCCAATCAAGGTGCAAATCTTTTACGAGGAAGCTGGCCACAATCATTCTCAATCGATTGTGCATCCAGCCAGTTTCATTTAACTGACGCATCGCAGCATCGACAATTGGAAAGCCCGTGCGGCCTTGCTTCCAGCGTTCAAACTGCAATTCATCTTGATTCCATGTGATCGAATCGGTCCATGCTTGAAAGCTACGGCCTTTACTTATTTCGGGATAGGAGGCCACGATGTGCTGATAAAACTCCCGCCATATCAGCTCAGATAGCCATACACTCGCTCCACTACTATTCATGTCTAAGCAGTCAGGGCATTCAGTAAGTAACCGTGCTAAACATTGTCGAGGCGAAATCGCGCCAATCGCTAAATACGGTGATAACTGGCTGGTGGCAGGAACAGCCGGGAAATCACGCGAGTTCTCATACTGGTCAACGCGATAACGGCAAAAATCTCTGAGTCGCTGAATAATAGCGTTATCGTCAGCAGGCCAACCCACAGAATCTCTTTGAGGGTATGCGAATTCAATATTACTTATCTGTTTAAACAAGGCGTTAACTAACGCATTCGTTGCGACAGGTGATGGTGTACTCACCGGCGTAATGTTTCCTCGGCGATAATGCTCAAGCCACGCTTTTTTAAAAGGCGTAAACACGCGGTAAATCGTCCCTGCACCCGTCATGATACTGCCCGGTGCAAATACGCATTTATAGTCATACATGTTCATCATGGTGCTGGTTAAGCTGAGCAAGCCCGCAATGGCGTTATCACGGTTCACTTCATCGACTTCGTAATCACGAATACAGTAAATGTCAGATATTTGATATTGCTGACACAGCTCAGCCAGCGACGGATTAATATCACTAAACGTCGGCACGCGTTTAAACAAAAGGGGAATATTAAGCTTCTGAAGATCCTGCCTTAACACCTGCAAACGACGACGAATGAGATCTGCTTGCATCGGTGACATACCGTGGGATTCCCACTGCAATGGCGTTTCATAATATATCGCAATCACAGGCTCTCCGCTTTCACACGCCTTTGAAAGTGCAATATTGTCTTTCACCCGCAAATCACGTCTAAACCAAACTAACTTCATCGTCTACGCTCCCACGTTGTCAGTTGATGGCACAGCAGCTGATCCAATCAGATCAGGATGAATGAGACGGCATTGCCCCACCAATTCAGTAATGTGCGCCCGATTCTCAAGCACACCTTCGATTTCTCGACGAAGCGGCGCAGAGAAAGATTGATCGGAATAAATCACTAATTTTTCAACCGCTTGCTCTGACAATGTCCTAGACAACAGCAACAATCCCGACTCCATGCCATCAATGATTGTGACGTTGTAACCCTCACCTTGTAATTTCAATGCTTCTACATACACAAGACATGTGTTGTCGCCAGGCAAAGAGACCAACCAACAAGCCTTCTTAGTGTTAACTTTGTGGTTGTTGTGAAAGCGGTGAACGAGCACATTGCCCAGCTGCGTTAGCCAAAAGTCCCTACATAGCTTTGACACGTCACTATTTTGATTTTCAAAGGCTTCACTCAATGGTTTCAGAACTGTCGCACTGAGCGTTTTGATCGGGTAGTTTCTCGTCAGGTCTGCTAACAGGCGATGTACGGCTTTTGAATCAAAGCGGGTTATCGCATCTTTAAGCGCAACCAACTCGGGAACGCGCTGCGAGAAACTTGCTTTAGCAATCTCTTCTTTCCCTAACAGTGCTTTCACTTGACTCACTGCGACACCCTTCTCCAACCAAGAAAGAATTTCTTTGATGAGCGAGACATCCTGTTCCGTATACAGTCGATGCCCTTTTGGCGTGCGCTGAGGATTCAATAACCCATAACGTCTTTGCCATGCTCTCAACGTCACAGTGTTAACACCTGTACGCTCAGAAACATCACCAATCGACAGGTTTGCCTGACTAGAGTCCATAACGTAGCCTCAACGTTTCAGGGTATGGATTGAGGTAGCTTTGTTGACGTAAATAGTCGTCTGGATGCTGCTGAAGGTGGTGGTTGATCAGTGTCAATGGCACAAGCAACGGCATGATTCCCTTGCGGTAAGAGTGAATAAGCTCCGCCAATTCTTCCTTCTGTATTTTGTCCAAATCGCGTTTAAAATATCCCTGCAAATGCATCAATACGTTTGTGTTGTTCTTTCGGCTCGCACGATTTGCAATGGCTT
Organism: Enterovibrio makurazakiensis; assembly: GCF_050336585.1. Lineage (NCBI taxonomy): Bacteria > Pseudomonadati > Pseudomonadota > Gammaproteobacteria > Vibrionales > Vibrionaceae > Enterovibrio > Enterovibrio makurazakiensis. The sequence goes on along the minus strand of NZ_JAKJSE010000032.1, from coordinate 40,112 downwards.
GCATAAATCTAGTGCGATATTCGAAGTAGAACTCTTCAATGTCATATTCAGCGATACGAGCAACGAATTTACCCAGCGACTTATAGTCTGTCGGGCTGTGGGCCATCAACACTAACTTGTAACGGGAATGAAATTCGACAATCGCACGACGAGTGATACCGTCAGCCATACAATCGTAGAAGTCTCTGAGAGTGAAAATGCGAAAAACGAAGTTTTCACGAAGCACGGGGTCATGCAGTCTGCCATCTTCTTCAATAGGCAGCCAAGGCATGCGAGATATCAACTGTTGGGTGTACAAACCTACGCCGTTCTTTTCTGCCGCAACGTATCCATTTTCTTGATATACCTTGACGCGCTCCATGCCACAGGTTGGAGATTTCGCGCAAACCACGTACCCACACAGATCCATACTGGCAAGATGATCAACTTTCTTGCGGCTGAACGCCTCCATTTTATCGGTATAGTCGGCATCAGGGTTTTTCGTTTCTACAAGACGAACACCTATTTCATCACCTCGATCGAGGAGTCGGATGGTCGGGCGCGGCACAGACATCCCAATACCAACTTCGGGGCAAACAGGAACAAACTCGAGATAAGGAGATAGCTCTTCACATATGAAGTGATTGCGTTTATGGCCGCTATCAAATCGAACCTTGTCTCCGATGACGCATGCGCTAACACCTAATTTGATTTTCATGAATCCGTCCTTGTTGTACACGTTTTATTATTTGTACAACAGCGGCAGAAAAAAGGATCACGAATTGTACAAAAATATATTTTTGTACAAAAAAAAGAAAAGGTGCATCACATTATCAATGCAATGCACCTTGAGTACGGAGTACGGTAAATTATTGATTAGGCGTGGCTTCTTGCTCTTGCGTGATGGCAATATCGATCTGTACTTCAAACGCTTTCAAGCGCTTGTAGATGGACATAAGCTCAACAATCGTGCTCCACGAATGCACAAGAAATTGGAAAGAATCTTCAACTTTACCGAACGCTCGAAGGATTTGCTGCAACACACCAAGGGTAATAGCACCTGAAACAATGGTCGGCCCCATAAAAATATACGGCATGATGACCGTGTACTGAATGTATGACCACTTAGCAACATCGAAATACAGATAGTGACGATAAAGGTTGAAGTAATTTCGACGGACATTTAAAAAGAGTTCTTTAACCGTTTCTGGTTCAGCACGAGATTCGTGGTCTTCCCCTAGTACCAACTCTTTTCGATAAGCGGCTTCTACTTTCTGGTTTTTAAACTCCAAACCTGGCAGTTTAATCCCCACCACAGCAAGCAGCACAGTACCCAGTATGGCCGACAAAATCGCCAAATAAACCAACGAGTGTTCTACTGGTCCAATCCAAGGCAGCTCTGTGACGTTTTCACTTAATGTCCAAAGGATTGGCAAGAAAGCCACCAGCGTCATTATCGAGCGCATAAAAGACACGCCCAACCCTTCCATAATGCGTGCAAAACGCATTGTATCTTCCTGAACACGTTGAGATGCGCCTTCGATGTGATGAATTTTACTCCAATTGGACATGTAGTAATCATTCATTGCTGTGCGCCAGCGAAAGACATAGTGACGAACAAAAAACTCTAAAATAACAGCGATAATAATGTACAGAGAAACAATATTGAAAAACTCAAGACAGGCCGCGAGAAACTCATCAAATTGAACTGCGTTTGGCGTTGTCAGTGCTTTCTGTACGAGGTTGTAGAAAGAACCAAACCATTCATTAACTTCAACATCAATTTCGACTTTATACCAAGTGACATACAGGATTAGCGCGGTGCCAAGAATAGACCAATGAAACCAACGTCTATCGAGAAAAAAAGATTTAAACATGAACACACATCCTTAATTTTTTGTGCTTTTGGCTCTGAGAGCCTAATCGCCTAGCAAGCTCAAACTCGGTGTACGGCTCTAAATAATGTTTCTGGCCTGACAGAGCAAAACGGAAAGCAGGAATTCAACATTGAATAGACCCTGTTTCCTTTCCGATATTTCAAGTCTAGTCCCATAAACCTGCTTTCACTCAAAGATAACAACATGAATTTATTGACTAATCTATCAAAAGAAAGGTGAATTTCAATAGGATTTCTGTTTCGCAGGGTGTTAACTGTGACAATTCAACGGAGACAGAGGCCAATTTAGTCGTGAACAACTCTCTTAGTTAGCCTCTAAATCTCGTTTAACGCGATGTAATTGGCCTCACCGCAATGGGTAACTCACCATCTAGCGCGTCATTGTCGAGGTCATTTTTGAACACATGAAATGGCGCTGGGTCACCAAAATAGGAACCTTGAAGCATTTCGACTCCAGAACGAATCAAATACTCCGCTTGTACTTTGGTTTCAATTCCCTCTGCAACCACATGCAACTTAGACTCTCGAGCAAATGCGAGTATCGAGTCCAAAATAGTATTTTTGAAATCTTCCAATCCGATTCCATCAACAAACATTCGGTCAATTTTTATGGTGTCAATATTGAGGATATGTAGGTATGAAAATGCGCCATAACCCGTACCGCAGTCATCTAATTTTATTGAAATACCATGCTCTGTGAGCGCTTCAATACAAACAGCAGCTTTATTGAGATCACTGAATTTCGTCCGCTCTGTAATCTCAAGCGACAGCAGGTGGGGATCGAGTTCATGCAGTGACATTTTATCGAGTAACTTAGTTGCAGTATCTGATTTCTCTAAGTAACTGGGAGAAACATTAACACTCACAAAAAAATGCTTCGGTAATGACAGCTTTTTCATATCATCCAGAACATTATCGATTAATTGATCCGTAATTTTATCGATTGAACCGTTCTGCTCAGCGAGAGGAATAAATGTATCTGGAGGAATGTATTCACCATTGCTCGCCAACCATCGAACAAGAACTTCCGCGCCAACAATACGATACCCTCCCTCTACCGGTTGAACGATCGGCTGATAAAATGGTATCAGAGCATTGGATTCGATCGCTTCATTGAGCAGGCCGCTCAATCCTTTTCGATCGGACTGGTTAAGCTCTACACCAACTGCAATCAGCGCACCGATCAACACCACCAAAATTGAAAACAAGTTTACGAGGTCGCCAACTAAATACTCTACGCCTTCTTCATTAATGAACAATCTCACACCGATATTTTGCCCTAAATTACCATCGTAAACTTCATGGTATGGCTGTTCATTACGCTGATAGAGTGTGATGTCTTTGTCGTTAACATGAACGACCATGAAAAGGCACTTTTCGCAGTTGGAAAGGAAGTTTTTCGGCTGTTGAAACACAAATCGTAGAATGCCATTTTTGCCATGAAGCCGCATTTCTTCAAATTGACTTTCACTCAATATCAACGAGACATGAGCAAAATTAATTATACTTTCAGGCTCTGACGCCATTAATGCTCGGCCCGCTTTTTCATTATTATATATTGAACAAGACCTGCCATCGTTAAGATGAAGATCGACATATTCAATAAAGATATTATTACTCCTTACCTGACTCATCAGTTCAATATCATCATTATCACAACGATAAAGTAACGTGTCTGATAAAGAATGCATTTGATCGAAGCTCTGCCGATAAAGCTCAGTGTATAGCTGAGAGAGAACTGCAACGTCTTCATGTATTTTTTTCTGTACAAGCCAGTTTGAAACCACGACCTGCGAAAAATAAGAAAAGAGGACCGATATAAAAATGATAATTAGCGCTTTTGCGTGCTTCTTAAGCCATTCCACTGAGGCTTCCGTTTTATCCCTGAACGATGAGTCTAATAATAGGACATTTACGATAAAGAAATATGCAAAAATACCGAGACGAAGCATCAATTTTTGTATCGAGGCACCCATAACGCTTAGATAGTCATCGTACTTACTTGTGTTAGAATCACCAATAATCAGCTTTTCGCAATCAAATGACTTAGTTCGAAAACACAATGACTTCTATCCCAACTTCTCCTCCCGTCATTCTCACCATTGCGGGTTCAGACAGCTCCGCTGGTGCGGGCATTCAAGCTGATCTTAAAACTATCTCGGCCAATAATGGCTATGCATGTACCGTGATTACTGCTGTTACATCTCAAAACACGCAGCGCGTATATGATGTGTTTTCTCTGCCCCCACCACTCGTTGCGTCACAAATAAATGCCATTTTCTCTGATTTTAACGTTGCGGCAGTCAAAGTAGGCATGCTCGCGAACATCGAGATTACTCGCGTTGTAGTGGAACAACTATTGGCTCATAAGGCCAAAAACATTGTCGTTGACCCTGTGATGCTATCAACCAGTGGGCGTGAGCTTCTGAGTCATGAGGCAGTTTCCTATTGTAAAGAGCACCTCTACCCTATTAGCACTGTACTCACCCCCAACTTACCTGAATTAGAAGCATTAACTGAGTTAACAGGGACTAAGAATTTAACGAAGACAACACAAAAAGCGCGACAGCAACTAGGTTGTGAATGGTTGCTGATTAAAGGTGGACATAGTGATAATCCAACCCACTCAACCGATTATCTTATTGGTGCTGATAGTGCGAGAAGCTTTTCCTCTCCGCGCATTCAGTCTCGCAATACGCACGGTACTGGCTGCACCTTGTCGTCAGCGATCGCGACTTTTCTCGCCCAAGGGCATTCAGTGGAAGCGTCCGTAGATAAAGCAAAACAATATTTGTCTAACGCGATTGTTAACGCACGTCATCAAAAATTGGGCAAAGGGCACGGCCCATTAGGGCACTTTTACTGTCTCAAATCACGTTGAAGATGCTGGATTTTAGAGACTTTCTCTCCTCCTCACATTGCGAATTGCAGGTTATGACTTAAACTTGTTTTAGAGACATTTGACGCACAAGTGAGGTTATCCTTTGTCATCAGAAATCAGTCAATCTGACCGCACTTCCGAACAGTCCACTTCTTCCCCTCGATTGACTTCTTTGGCAGCAATAGCTCTCGTCTGTACCTTTATTCTGATTTCAACATTCACCCTTTATCACAGCGCGCAATCGCGTCAACTTGAATTGCAAAATCACATGTTGAACATTGAGACAAACCGTGTTCAACGAGCCATTGAGGTAAACTTACAAAAAGAAGCGTATTTCCTTGTATGGCTCGCCAATAGTTTGCAAAACAAAGGCGAAATTAGCGAGAGTACTTGGCGTCGGAGTACCATCGGTATTAGTTCATCTTTTCCCTTTTTTGCCGGTGTCTATTGGCTGGATCTCGAGCATACCCCCCAGTGGTCTGCGCCTGACAACTTCACGCCCTACCCCGAAAATGCTGATTGGAATATTTCACCGTCTGTTCCTCTCAACACTATTCCGGTTCTCACGAAGCTCTCTACGTCGAACATACAACCTGGAGTGAATGGCAAGCTCACGATAGAAATGCTACATCCGGTATCATTTGATTCGAGAGTGTCTGGCTATCTCGGCGCAAGCTATAACATCAAGTTGATGCTCGAAGCTATTTCTCAAGAGTTTCTTCGACCCGAACAACATTTGGTTCTGAGTAGTGACTCATCGACATTCTTTGGCCAACTCCCAGAAGAACATGGTGCGCTGATCAACAGTGTGGATATCAATGCCCTAAACGGCCAATGGCAACTGACCATTTGGCAACGATCCAGTTCGGACCAGGCCTATTTTTCTCTGCCTATGTTAATTTTTATTTCTGGCATTGTGGTGACGGTACTCGTGGCGATGTCATTGTATTTATTGGAAGTGAACATTATCGGGCGTCGCGCCGAGTCCAACATGGTGAGTAAGTTAAAAGAAGAAATAACCCAGCGAAGAGAAGCGGAAGACCAACTCAAGTTCACAGCAAACCACGACCCTCAAACGCACCTTCCCAACCGCTTTGCGATGGAACAATATCTAGAGAGAAACCTTCGCTCAGACCAAGAAATGGTATTGATGTGTATCGCGCTCGACAAGTTTCAAGAAGTGAATGATATGTATGGGCACCTTGTTGCGGACCAGTTGCTGTTTGAAGCGGCTAAACGCTTTAAAACCGTACTCCCCCCCCATGCAATCTTGGCAAGAATTACCAATGATCACTTCATGATAGCGTGTGCAGGAACGTCACAGTTAGAAGCTGAAATGCAAGCCAATCAATTGCGTATGTGCTTTGAAGAAGAGTTTTATATTGAAGACAACGACATTCTCACGACCTGCGCCATTGGTATCGCTTACCGTTATGACAATCAACTTCGCGCAGAAGATATGTTACGCCATGCAGATACCGCAGCGAACAAGGCGAAAGCTCTAGGGAATCGCAAAGTGGTTGCCTACAACCAAACCATGCAAGAACAACTCAATCAGAAAAAAGATCTAGAGCGCGCAATACGCCAAGCTATCAATAACGACGAGTTGAAGCTGCACTTCCAACCACAAGTCGACTTAAGAACGCGACAAATTGTCGGTGTGGAAGCACTGGTTCGTTGGGAGTCACAAAATGGTGCCGCCATCAGCACTGACATCATCATTAAAACAGCGGAGGAAACCGGCTTGATGCAGCGTTTAGGGCATTGGGTTGTCGACACTGCTTTGAAAGAATTTTCTCGCATGCTAGATGAGCGATGCGCGCCAAAATGTATCGCCATCAATGTGTCAGGCCATGAATTCCAAGATGGTTACTTAGCTGACTATGTGATTCGATCGGTGAACCGCTATGACATTCCAGCGTCACGTGTACAAATTGAATTGACCGAACAGGTGTTCATTGAAAACCTTGAGCGTAACCAACATATTCTAAACCGGCTTACCGCTTCCGGTATCAGCCTCGCCATTGATGACTTTGGTACCGGCTATTCGTCACTGGCTTATCTTAAACACTTCCCCGTCAATACAGTGAAAATAGACCGCGGTTTCATCAAAGATTTACCACAATCTAAAGATGATCTCGTGATTTGCCAAGCGGTTGTGAGCATGGCGAACCTACTTCAATTGAAAGTGGTTGCTGAGGGCGTGGAGACAATCGATCAACAAGAGCTACTGCGCAATATTGGCTGTAACTTTGCACAAGGCCACTATTACTATCCCCCAATGTCATCAGATGCGTTGATGGTGGTACTCAAAGAACAAAGAGCCGGGCGTCTCTACCCGGCTTCTTAATCAATGCATAATGCAAAGCATTCTGGTTAGTGAGTTGCGGTTTTCCAGACATCAGGCTGGATTGACACAACCGCATCGCCAATCGAAAACCACACTTGGCCGTCTTCAATCGTTGCTTGAATCGTCATGGTACGAGATGACGCAGCGGCGGCGGCATCCAACACTTCATCCATGATATTAATGACAGTCAAGTTTTTGAATGGGTGTAACTTATTAAGCTGCTGCGATTTCCACACGTTAGCCGCATGGTCGTCATAGGTAAACAGCACGACTTCTTTTGCCAATGAGCACGCTTTCTTCAAACGTTTTTCGTCTGGTAACCCAAGTTCAACCCAAAGTTCGATTTCATCACTATAGTTTTTTATCCACAACTCTGGCTCTGATTCGTCACACAGCCCTTTTGTAAACTGCAAACGCTCATCCGCATATAAAGTCCACGCAAGAAGGCGAAGCATCATACGTTTTTCGGTTTCGGATGGGTGCTGCGCCAACGTCACGGAGTGATCGAGGTAAACACCTCTTGTCATGTCCGCGACATTGATTGACGCTTTATACACCGTTGCTTTAAGTGCCATGGTATTTCCTAGATTATTGTCTGTCGTTAAATAAGACCGAGATAAGGTCGCTTTCTTTGCAAAGACGCTCCTTGTCTCTTTTGGCAAGTCGCTTTATTTTCCACTCAAGCGACATAGCCTTTTGCTTTGCTCCCACCTCATGAGACCAAGCAAGCGTGAGAGGCTGTTTGCCTCTCAAATATTTTGCAGTTTTCGTGCCATTTTGTTGATGTTCATCAAACCGACGCTGAACATCAGTCGTCACACCGCAATACAACGCATTTTCGCGTGTACGAATGAGATAGACATACCATGACGTTTGAGTCTGCGGTTGTGTATCCTCATGGCCTGTTTGAATATCAACAGGTGTTGATGAACATTTAGCACTAGACACCAAAGTTACTCTGCGTCAGCGTTAAGCAACTCATTAACCAAGGCTTTAAGTTCTTCTACTTCGCGCTCTAACGCTTCAACACGAGTCGCAAGAGAAGACGTTTCACCTGGTGTTTGGTCAAAAACAGGCTGCGCTTCCGTCTCCGGTGTGTCAGAGCCAAATAAATGCACATAGCGGCTCTCTCGTTTACCCGGCTCTCGAGGAAGCTGTGCCACATAGCCCTTTTCAACCAAGGCGATCAGTGCAGATTCCACATCCTTCACATCAGAAAATTCACAAAGACGGTTTGTACGTGTGCGAAGTTCACCCGGCGTTTGAGGGCCTCGAAGCAACAGGACGCAAATAATGCCCTTTTGCTGCGTAGTAAACTGCAAGCTACCGAATTCCGTGTTGCAAAACCGATGTTGGTATTTGGTTACTCGGCTTCCGAAGCCTTCCACATCACTCACCATGCGTTTGGTTTTCAGTTGCTCAATGGTATCTAGCACCTCAGCCTCAGTCAGTGAATAAACAGGATCGCGATTACTCTTCTGATTAGATGCAGTAGTTAAACTGTTCAGCGTTAGCGGATAAAGCTCTGGTGTTGTCACTTCTTTCTCAAGCAAACAACCGATAACACGCGCTTCGTGGGGAGTAAGTTCAATCGCCATGGTAATGCCTCTGAATAATCCTTATTGCCCGAGGTTATAGCAATCAACTGTGGTGGCATCAATCACTTATATTGATAAACGCGTAAAAGACACAAACGACTGATAGATCTTTAGCCTAAATGGTGTTTTCGCGAGATAATTAGCACTTATTTATTCGTCTTGGCATATCGAGGAAGCTGGCCTTCCGTACCGAAAACACCGCACACTAACACACTCAACCACGATTCACTGAAACGCCTTCGCCGTTAACTTCTCATCATGAATTGGGGACTCATTCACCATCATTTACAGAATGAATCGCTGTAAATTTGTCGCAGCCATGTGATTTCGCCTGAATCGCAAAAATTTTTGTCGCACCATGAGTCAATATTCAGATAAGATCCTTTCAACGATCTCGTTAAGTAGTATTTGTCTCTTTCACTCGCGAAGGTCGAGAAGAGACTAAAGGAGTAGTAAATGGGTCTGTTTGGTAAAAGTGCTGCGTCTATGCCAGCAATGTCGTTAGTGGCAAAACAGTGCCGCGTCGTCGGCGAGTTTGATTTGGAAGGTGACATTCAATTTGATGGGCAGGGTGAAGGTACCATTATTCGTGCTCGCAATGTTGTTATCTCTTCTACAGGTCACTTTAAAGGCGACATTTACGCAGAGCACGTTACGATCAATGGATTTGTCGAAGGAACTTGTGCTGCGCGCGAAGTGAACATTCTAGGTAATGGCAAAATGAAAGGCCAGATCCAGAGCGAGCAACTCACCATCGCAAAAGGTGGCGTGTTATTGGGTGAAAATAAGCTCAAAGAAGAACCGTCACTAAAGGTTGTGGCTGAAGAAAAAGCCGCAACAACTAAAGCGACTTCAGAGTCGAAAAAATCACACGCATCTGCTTAGTCGACGCTCAGAAGGTAGATATTGCTTTATTCGTCAACACTCGGCGAACATAGTGGCTATCTTCTGTTGACTTCATGCTTCAGCAAGCTAGGATGCGCAATAATATGCGTTATCAGGAATTAATGAGATGTCTGAACAAGCTAACCAAGCTGTAGAAACCGTGAAGCTTGAAGATCTGTCTGCAGAACTTCAACAAGTGATTAAATTTGAGCAAGTACCTGTAGAACTGTACACCATGCTGGCGTCTGTTCACGAAGCCTCTGAAGACGTGGTTCGTGAATCATGGGACACACTACCTGCGAGTGCTCAAAACATTCTGGATAACTTCGAACAGTTCCATGCTCTTGTTAGCCTTAGCCAAAGCTATGCCGGCATTGATTTCATGACCGAAACTCAGGACATGAAATTTGATGATATGACTGACGAGCAAACACAAGATTACAAAGCAGGTCTATTGGACAAACTGCTTCATAACTGTGTAAAAGACCTCGCTAAGCAACTTAAGCAAGCTCGTTTGAAGCCTGCGATGAAACGCGAATTCCGCGAAATCTTCGCGAAGTAATATGTAATATCACGTTTAGTGCGAGATATAGCGACAAAAAAGGAGGTGACACTGTCACCTCCTTTTTATTTTCTATTCACCAGCACTTTGCTTGGTACTTTCGACGCTCAAGTCCGGTATAGAACCTTCACCACGTGATATCCAAATTTAGTTTTCACTAAGTGCGGTGTCAGCACCTCACCTGTAAAACAAATCTTGTCAAACTGCGGCACCATTTGACCCTTTCTAAACTCACCAAGATCTCCACCTTTCTTACCTGACGGGCAAGTACTGTGCTTCTTTGCAAGGTCAGAAAATTTCTTGCCTTTCTCTAGTTGCTGAATAATATCTTCAGCTTGTTCTTTGTGCTTCACCAAAATGTGAAGTGCATGTGCAGTGCTGGCCATAACGCACCCCTATTCTACTGCTGTTTCGATATGGGCGCTGATTATACCCATATCACACTCAGTGTCACACGTCGCGTTTCGGTGGCAGGTCAGCTAATGGCAACCAATTCACCTCAACACCCGCTTGCGAAAACATATCAGCGCTGACTTTGATTTTTTCACCCCAACGAGAAAGGAAGTCTTCACTTTGCTCAGGACAAAATACTTTGGTGATACCCGTTTGGATGATTTTGGCAGCACAGTTAGGACAAGGGAAATGTGTTACCCAGATTTCACATTCAGCCAGATCTCGTTTAGCGAAAAGAATGGCATTCTCTTCCGCATGAAGCGTTTTTAATAACTTCATTTCGCGATCGTCGGTATCAGCACTGTCTGAAATGCCATGAGGGTAACCATTGAAACCCACAGAAACGATACGATTACCCTTGGTAATCACCGCTCCCACCTGTGTTGAAGGGTCTTTACTCCAAGAGCCTACAAGCTCTGCCATTTGATAGAAACGTACTGCCCACTTAGAGATCATCGTATTTCCAATATGTTACCCATGTTGATGGGGCTATTTTGCAAAACTGCCGCCAATAGCTCAATACAAAAAAGCGACCCAAGTGGGTCGCTCTATCGTTTTTTCGTGATTTATACTAAAACGCTGCGCTGTTAATGAATAAATGGGTGAAAATAGAGGCTATATAACCCAGCATGATAACAGGGGCCCATTTTAAGTGACCAAAAAATGTATACATGCCTCTCGCCTGCCCCATCAATGCAACACCCGCAGCTGACCCTAATGATAACAAACTGCCGCCCACACCCGCTGTCAGTGTTACCAACAACCAATTGCCCAAAGACATGTCGGGTTGCATGGTAAGTACTGCAAACATCACCGGTATATTATCGACCACTGCGGAGAGCAGCCCTACTATCGTATTGGCCCAGATGGGATCCCACTGCAAATACATCACATTGGATACTAAGCTTAGATAACCAATCAAGCTCAAGCCACCAACACACATAACAACGCCGTAGAAAAACAGTAATGTGTCCCACTCAGCGTGTGACACACGTCTGAACACATCAAAAGGTACAACTGACCCCAAGCGTTTAAGTGCAGCTTCATCTTGTTTGGCCTGAGCCACAGCGCGTTTCCTTGCCAATGAACGAGGAAGCGTTTTGCGAAGATAGAAACCAAAGAACTGCAAATATGCCAAACCCATCATCATGCCGATCACTGGTGGGAAATGAATCAAACCATGGAAACCAACCGCCGTAATGATAGTTAACAAAAACAGTACGACGATGCGTCGAGCACCGCGTTTAATCTCAACAAATTCCTGCACAACGTTCGGTTGCTCTTTCGGAACGAACATCGACATGATAACGGCAGGCACAATATAGTTGACCACAGAGGGAACAAATAAGGCGCCAAATTCAGAAAACGAAACAATGCCCGCCTGCCATACCATTAAGGTTGTAATATCACCAAATGGGCTAAATGCCCCACCAGCGTTGGCTGCGACGACGATGTTTACACACGCCAGGTTAATAAACCGAGGATTGTCCGCACCAATTTTCATCACAACCGTACACATCAAGAGCGCGGTAGTGAGATTGTCTGCAATCGGGGATATGAAAAACGACAAAATACCGGTGATCCAAAAGAGTTGTCGAAGATCGTATCCCTTACCTAAAATCCAAGCCTTAAGCCCGTCAAAGAGCCGGCGCTCTTCCATCGCGGCAATGTAGGTCATGGCCACGAGCAAGAACAACATAAGTTCAGCATATTCGAGTAGATTGTGTTCAATAGCCGTTTTAGCAATCTCGATGTTGCCGGCATTTGAATACGCGAAACCCAGTAGTAACCAAATCAAACCAGCCGCTAACAAGACAGGTTTGGATTTTCGAAGATGCAGTTGTTCTTCCAGCATCACGAGAGTGTATGCAGCTGCAAATATAATGAGGGAAATATAGCCAACGGCCGAGTTTGTTAAGTCGATAAAACCAGCATCACTGCCAGATGCGAGCGCATTGCTAGAGAATAGCAACATGAGCCCTAGAAAAAGCTTCATCCTTGTGCCTCCGAGCGAATCAAAAAATTCTAATGCAGGGGCATTCAAATGCGCTGAGTCCGTATCTCAGTATCGTTAGCGCAAAGCCCCAATATGCCAATCTCTTTATAGTTATATGGGTTACCCATCATTCGTAACGTGGGCTCAGAGATTGGTGAATGACGGGGATCATATATGCAGAGAGAGAATATTTCAGGGTAAATTACGTGCTTTTTGGCTTGCCCCACAAACATGCTTATATTTTCGCCAATACCGGAAGGGGTATTTGTAAATGAGAGCGGGATCGTCCATTTGAAAGCGAAAAAGTGATATTGGCCTAACTATGATGCTCATGAAAAGAAACGAAGTCGTCAGTTTACAGTGTAAAATTCTTATTGTTCGTCATACGGAGATCAAAGTTTCTCACAAAAAGCAGACTGAACCAGTAGAATTGGATTGTGACATATCTTTCACTAGCATATAACTTAAAGTCGGCATATTTATTAACATATAAGTCCGTGAATATTGATAAATTCTGCCAACCAAATTACTGGGTGAAATTTAGGCGATTCACATTTTTGTTATCTTATTCATATAGTTAACAGTAAATGTGCAAATAAATGCATTACGCGCAATATCACAAGTCATCTCATGCCGTATTTTAGTGCCTGATTTGACATGAAATTTTCTATATAACAATGGATTAACACGTGACGGAAAAATTGGTGCATTTTACCAATGGTCACTCATCAAGGAGAACGTGATGGATATTTCAAAACTATTTGTATCGGCGTGCTGTGCCGCGACGCTTTTTTCTGCCCCCTTTGCCGTATCTGCGGAAACAGCGAAAGTTGCGGTTTCGCAGATCGTTGAACACCCAGCACTTGATGCAACACGCCAAGGTTTACTCGATGGACTAAAAGAGAAAGGCTATATCGATGGTGAAAACCTCGAATTCTCTTACCAAACGGCACAAGGCAATCCTGCCATCGCGGTTCAGATCGCTCGCCAATATGTTGGTGAAAGTCCTGACGTACTTGTCGGTATCGCGACGCCTTCCGCACAAGCACTCGTTGCAGCAACGAAATCCATTCCTGTGGTATTCACTGCGGTAACCGATCCTGTTGGCGCAAAACTTATTAAAGACATGAGCAAGCCAAGTGCAAACGTCACAGGCCTTTCTGACTTGTCTCCTGTTGCTCAACACGTTGCTTTGGCGAAAGAACTACTGCCGAACATGAAAACGATTGGGGTTGTTTACAACCCAGGCGAATCTAATGCCGTTGCGCTGGTCGAACTGCTTCAAGAAGCCGCGAAAAATGAAGGTTTAACTGTCATCGAAGGTACCGCGCTAAGAAGTGCCGACGTTCAATCTGCTGCACAAATTGTCGCGTCAAAAGCGGATGTCATCTACGCCCCAACAGACAATACGGTTGCAAGTGCGATTGACGGCCTTATCGGCGCAGCAAACCAAGCGAAGAAACCCGTTATTGGTGGTGCAACATCGTACATTCCAAATGGCGCAATTGCCGCACTGGGTTTTGACTACTACCAAATTGGCGTGCAAACCGCCGACTACGTAGCAGCTCTGCTTGATGGCAAAGAAGTGTCAGCACTACCTGCAAAAGTTGCTGTTGGTTCTGATCTGGTGATTAACCAGAAAGCGGCACAAAAGCTTGGCATTACTGTGCCTCAGGCTCTGCTTGATCGTGCAACATCTGTAGAAAAGTAATCGGTAGGAGTCGTACAACATGACCTCAATTGCCTTTTTTGGCACGCTGGAAGTAGGTCTGGTTTATGGCCTAGTTGCACTAGGCGTATATCTTACCTTTCGGGTTCTCGATTTTCCTGACCTGACTGTAGATGGCAGCTTCCCTATGGGAGCTGCTGTTGCAGCCACTCTAATCATCGCGGGTGTTAACCCTTGGATTGCCACGTTTGCTGCCATATTAGCAGGAGCGTCAACCGGGCTAATCACCGCATTTTTGACAGTGAAATGCGGCATTCTGAACCTGCTTGCCAGTATCCTCACCATGATTGCTGCGTTTTCGATCAACATTCGCATTATGGGTCGTCCCAATATTGCGCTGCTGGGCGTTGATACTATCTTAACGCCATTTGAAAACATGGGAATTGACCCCGTTTACGCTCGTCCACTCGTTGTATTTGTTCTGGTGGTATTAAGCGCTCTCTTTATCATCCGCTTGCTCGCGAGTGATTTTGGTTTAGGTTTACGGGCAACAGGTGTCAACGCTCGCATGGTAAAAGCACAAGGCGGCAGCACCGCCTTTTACACCTACGTGGGCCTTGCCCTTTCCAATGGCTTTGTTGGCTTTTCTGGTGCGCTGTTTGCGCAAACAAACAGTTTCGCTGACGTTACCTCTGGTGTGGGTACCATCGTTGTTGGTCTTGCCTCGGTGATCTTAGGTCAAACCTTAATTCCTGGCCGCAAAGTATGGGTTGCCGTTGTCGCTGTTATTTTGGGTTCTGTTCTCTATCGTCTAGCAGTCGCCTTTGCTCTAAGCTCCGGCATGTTTGGCTTGAARGCATCAGATCTAAACCTTGTTACCGCACTTCTCGTTGCATTGGCATTGATAGCTCCTAAGGTGCGTCAACAGTACCAAAAGAACAAGAAGGTCAAAGAAGCAGGGGTAGCACGATGATTGAGTTAAAAGACATTCAGGTCACCTTCAACCCAGGTACAGTGCTAGAAAACCGAGCCCTTCGCCGTGTTTCGCTGACCGTACCCAAAAATCAGTTTCTGACGATCATCGGTTCAAATGGTGCAGGCAAATCAACACTACTTGGCGCTGTCAGCGGCGAGACGCCAATGGTTGGCGGGAGTGTGATTATTGATGGTATTGATGTCACGAAACAACAAGTCCACCAGCGTGCCAGTTTGGCTGCACGGGTGTTTCAAGACCCACTCGCTGGCACGTGTGCATCACTGACTATTGAAGAGAATTTGGCGTTGGCCTTCAAGCGAGGTTCACATCGTGGATGGAGTATGGCG
This sequence comes from Enterovibrio makurazakiensis, assembly GCF_050336585.1. NCBI lineage: Bacteria > Pseudomonadati > Pseudomonadota > Gammaproteobacteria > Vibrionales > Vibrionaceae > Enterovibrio > Enterovibrio makurazakiensis. Next base: position 24,519 of record NZ_JAKJSE010000032.1, on the reverse strand, counting down.
CTGACCAGAAAGCGCAGAGACATCTTTAAAGATCGTATCTCAATTTTGGGGTTAGGTTTGGAAGACCGTCTTGGCGATAGCATTGGTTTGCTATCTGGCGGCCAACGCCAAGCAGTAAGTCTGGTCATGGCAACGCTATCTGACAGTAAGTTGCTGTTGCTGGATGAACACACTGCGGCGCTCGACCCGCGAATGGCTGCTTTTGTCATCGATTTGACGAAAAAAGTCATCACCGAGTTCGGCTTAACGGCGCTCATGGTGACGCACTCGATGAAAGATGCGCTGGCCTGCGGTGACCGTTCGGTCATGCTTCATCAGGGTGAAATTGTTTTGGATGTTGCAGGCGAAGAACGCGCCAATATGGGTGTGCCAGATTTGCTTGAAATGTTCAGTAAAGTGCGCGGTGAAGAGCTGGCTGATGACAGTTTGCTACTCAGTTAGCCATGTTCACCGACTCTGTTAAAACCAAAGCGGCCTTGGCCGCTTTCTTCTTTCTTCTTTCTTCTTTCTTCTTTCTTCTTTCTTCTTTCTTCTTTCTTCTTTCTTCTTAGTATATACAAATCATTTGTTGGTAAAACACTAGGCCGAACTGGGCTGATTTAACTCTGCTTCAACACTGATACTCTTCGATAACAGTTTAAAATTCACTGACATCCAGTAAACGAAATAGATAGACTTACTCCAATAAACTAACGAACAAAAGGAGTGATCATGGTTAGCATCGAGTTTTTAGTCACATCAATTGTCGTGGTTCTAATCCCTGGTACGGGTGTGCTCTATACCATTTCAACGGGACTATTAATGGGGTTTCGAGCGAGTATTTGGGCTTCCGTTGGCTGCACATTTGGCATTATCCCCTCTCTCATTGCCAGCATCACAGGGCTCGCGATTATTCTTCATACCAGCGCGTTGGCGTTTCAAGTCGTTAAGTATGCAGGCGTGGCTTACTTGATGTACCTTGCAGTGTCTATGTGGCGATCTAGCGGTGCGTTATCACTTAACGATAAAGCCAAGAACACAAGCATGTATGACATAGCGATCAAGGGCTGTTTGATGAATATTCTCAACCCCAAACTCACGGTATTTTTCATGGCTTTCTTGCCCCAGTTTGTTCCCGCTAGCATTGTTGAACCGGCTGCCTATATGCTACTTCTTGGCAGCATTTTCATGACAATGACGTTTGTTGTGTTCATTTTTTATGGTGCGCTTGCCGTTAGCGTAAGAGATTTCATTATTCACTCCGAACGTGCTTCGATTGTACTGCAACGTGTGTTTGCAGGGAGTTTTGCAGCTCTTGGCCTAAAATTGGCTTTCTCAGATAAGCAGTAGTTATCTGCAAGTCATCAAGGTACTTCCAACAAAAACGCCCCGTTTTATAACGGGGCGTTTTTGTTCGTAAACCAATTCAGATCAGAAACGTTTCAGCAAACGCCCCATCAATGAAGGGTGATAATCCCACACATGATCAAACATGCTCATGAGTTTTGGGTTGCCATATTTGGACAAGTTAACCGCATGAAAGCGGTTGTGCTGACGCTTAAGGTCATCAACTTGCGCTTGCACTTCTTTCGGTTGCTCAGGCGCAATGAAATCTGAAATCACAACGAGATCCGCATTCCTATACTTATCGGTTCCCATCAGATCAATGGAATGTGTCAACACTGGAGAGAGATCGGTTCCACCATGAAATGTGTATGACAAGAAATTAAGCGCCTCTTTCAACCCGCCCTCACCTGTTAGTTCATAACAAATATGATCGGTTGAAAAGATCATCACCGTACAGTCCCGATCTTCTTTCACTGCGATTTGCATCAATGCATAAGCCATTGCTTTCGCGCATTGTTCAGGAAACCCGCTCATTGAGCCAGACGCATCCACGCAAATCAAAAATGGTCCTTTTTCAATATCAACCTGTTTACTTTCAGGTTTAAAAGCTTTGACCTTACGGAGGGACCGTTTCATGCCCTGCATACGGTAAGTTAACAAGCGTTTATCTGCAAAATGCTTATAGAACAGTATTTCCAGTGCAGGTTCAGCAAGGTAGATAATCTCATTAGGGACAATCTTTTCAAGATTATCACTCTGGTGAACACCCACAATATCGTCAGCAACATTGTCTGCGGGCTCTTCTACCATTTGTAACTCTTCAGCAGGAGAGCGATGCAGTGAAGGATCATCTACATCACTGGCCATTCGACCTAAGGTTTGGGCAATATCTTGTAAATCCTGATTATCTTTTAAAAACGCCACGAATCGCTTAAGCAAATCCACGTCAGACTGAGTCACTTTGGACGAAGCCAAATCCCAAAGACGGCCGACTTTGTCAAGCGTGCCTCGCTCCTCAACGTTTTCTAGCGTCTTGTAAGTCTCTATTCGCTGATAAAGCTCATTGAGTAGTTTGTCTTTGTGCGCCTCCAACTCTTTTTGTTGGGCACCTTTTATCGACGCAGCTAAATGCTCATACCATTTATTGCAGAAATACGATTGGAACATGGGTGTTTCTTGAGACATGTTTTTTTCAAGCATACGTCTCGCAGCAAGATAGAATTCAGACTTCCCTTCAAGTTGCTTAATCATGCCTTTGGCATGTTGAGAAAAGTCATGTTGTGTCAATTGCACCGCTTCTTGATACAAAGCAATCTCTTGCTTGAGTTCTTCAGTAATGCAGTCGTTACTTAAACGACGTTTTACCGAATGCCGCCACTTGCGGATATGCCTTCTCACGGCAGATTTTGCCGTAGGGCTGGTTTCCGTCATCAACAGCAATTGCGGCTTCGCCATCACTTCCGTGACAGCATGTTCTAACATGCCCGTTTCGGCGAGCATCATGCCCAAATGGAGACTTTCTGGACTAATCATTGTGCCTCCCCTTACGCGAAGTAATCAGTCAGCATGCGCACTCTAAACGCGCTTTTTTCGAACTTCATCGTCTGTCGTTGCAGCGACTCTTCTGCATCAGTGATGCTGCTTGCGATCACCTCAAGCAGTTCCGAGTTTGCAAAGTGGTGTGGCAACGCCGCGTTAAGCTGAACGCGTGCGATACGAATAAGGTGTTTCGCTTCTTCAATCTTTGCGATGGCAGCTTCATTCTTCGTTTGCCACTCAGTAAACGCGAGTGAGTCACTATCATCAACGCCTGCTATCGCAACAGATACCGGACGATTGGCGATGTCTTTAATCACTAGACAGTGCTCACCGTCTACATCAAATTTTAGCAGACAGAGATTAGTGTTCTTGTTGACGTATCCATAAACATCACAAGCACCGCTCTTTATCTTCTTCTCAAATTCAGTGGCATCAACGTAAACCCAACGACTGTCGCCTTTTTCTTTCTCCGAGACGGATGGATTTGAATCAAGCATTACCAGCTTAATCAAATCATTCGACATATTGACGGAGTAGCGACGCGCTTGGCTTAAGTCGACTTTGACTTTCTCTTTTCGCATCGACAGCTCGGTATCAACAGTGTGCCCAAGCACATCAATGATGTCGTCAGATAGCACTTTGATATCTTCACCCGCTTCAAGCGCAAGTGCTAAAGCTTCTTGTTGATTGAAACAGATATTCGATGCAAATTTTCGCATGGTGTCGCTAACGACTACGCGTGATTCAGGGCTATGCCATAAACACTCTTGCAGTAATAGCAAATCCACAGGATTGACGTCCTTGCGACCATTGAAGAACGCACTGGCCTTCAACAGACGAACCGCTTTTTTCCAGCGTCGGTCAGAGATATAGAGCTCCTCGACGGGGAATGCGTGACTCGGATCGTCCGCTTCTCGCTCAAGCAACATTTTTAATGCGTAGATTTTCTCGAACACATCGTCTGACAAAGAGACCTGATCAATCTGACTTTGCCATTGCTGATACTCCTGGGCTTTGATCGAAATTTCAGGACCAATCTCAACGCGTGTTTCACCACTTTCTCCAGTCAGAAGACGTTTAAAATTACCCTTCTCTTGAATTCGATTAACGAAAATACGCACCAACATACGATCATAGAGTGCGTCTAGGCCGCTATCAGGCTCAGGCAGTTCATTGGACGCAGTCACCAACAAACGCATGGGGACAGGCAGCACTTCACTACCATTGCGATAGACGCGTTCATTCACCACGGTGAGAAGGGTATTGAGAATAGCAGGGCCTGCTTTCCATATTTCATCAAGAAAAACAACGTCTGCAGAAGGTAAGTATCCTTCGGTTAAACGAACGTACTTTCCGTTGTCTTTTAACTCTTGAATTGATAGCGGACCAAAAACTTCTTCTGGCGTTGAAAAGCGTGTCATCAAGTACTCAAAGAACTGACTATCGTCGAACGCTTCAATTAGCCGTTTTGCTATGTAACTTTTTGCGATACCCGGCGGGCCGAGCAAGAAAACACTTTCACCGCTTAACGCGGCGAGCAGGCATAGACGAATAGTGTCTTCTCGTTCATAAACGCCACTTGATAGCGCTTGAACAAGCTTTTGAATTCGCTCAGGAAGTAAAACATTATTTGTCGTCATCGCAATTTGATTCGTCACGTTGCTGCTCCATATTGATTAATCAACAACATGAAACCAGTCATAACACATTGTTAACACTTTGTAACCATTAATACTTGGTTACATTCTGTATAACACTTCAAGTTTGATCTAATCCACCCTTAAAACTTAGTTTCCATTTATGAGAACATCAAAAATCGCTGTCTGATCATAGTATTGCAGACCGTAACAATCATAAAAAAAGCCTCCATCAAGGAGGCTTCTAAGTGCTAGTCAGTCACGACAGGGAGTGTCGCATCACTCCCCCACTCACTCCACGAGCCGTCATAGACCGTGATGGGTTTGCCTAGGGTTATTTCACTCGCCAGAGAAAGAATACACGCAGTGACACCTGACCCACATGACGACACATTCAGCATGTCAGCAGAAACAACAGGTGTAATCAGGCGCTCCAGTTCTGATTTGTCTTTAAACTTCCCGTTAACAAGAAGCTTCCCGAACGGTAAATTCTTTGCGTTTGGCATATGTCCACTGCGAACGCCAGCGCGAGGCTCTGGCACGGACCCAGCAAAACGATCCGCAGGTCGTACATCGATGACATTAAGGGATGCGGATGAAATACCTGCTAGCAAGGTGTCCTTGTCTATTACACGTTCGGAGACTAATTCCGCAACATATTGTGTCTTAGCGGGAATTCTAGGGAGTTCAGAATCTATCTCTCCTCCAGCAGATATCCAAGCAGGAAAGCCACCATCAAGAACCGCTACCGATTGATGACCCATTGCCTTAAACATCCACCAAACCCGTGGCGCCGAAAAAATACCGGAACTGTCGTACACCACTACGATATCTTCGTTATCAATGCCCAATGCACTCACGGCCTGCTCAAACTGCGCAGGTGACGGGAGCATGTGTGGTAGTGATGATGACTTATCGACAATCTCCGCATCAAAATCAAAATACACAGCACCAGGGATTCGTTGGCTCATCCATTCAGACTTTGCATTTCTCTCGCTGCCCGGCATAAACCAGCTAGCATCAATCATCTTAAGATTTGGGGTGTTTAGGTTATCCCTTAACCATTCGGCACTGACAAGTGCATTTATAACCTGTTGCAAATCACTCTCCTTGGAAGCCATCATCGTCAACGTACAATGAATGGTATAGCATATCCGTCAAAGCATACATTGGTCGCATTATTGGTGGTATTGCCGCCTTTACGTCGAATATTAGGATTTTATGTTATCACGTAGCATTTTCGGGGCATCTCTCTTCGTCGTCCCTTTTCTTAGCTTGTCTGTCCACGCCGCGTCAATTTCGTTAACAGTAGACAATGATGGCGCACTTGGAACCGACAGAGACTATACCAGCGGGCTAGGTTTGCGCTGGTCTTCCGACCCCGGGACCATCGGTTACAGCATAGAACTTGCTTCGCAAATGTGGACGCCGACTGACATTGAGTTTGAAACGCCACAACCCAATGAGCGCCCTTATGCGGGTCTGCTCTATCTGCAAGGGCGTGCTTACCACCAAACAGATGCTGTGGCCTATCGAGGTAGCTTAATGCTTGGCACTGTTGGGCCCAGTTCGGCGGCTGATTCAGCGCAATCTATCGTGCACGAAATTGTAGGTTCGACAGATCCAAAAGGTTGGGATTATCAAATTTACGACGAGTTTATCTATCAAGCAGGTTTCCAAGTTCATCAACTAATTTCTCGGACCCCGATCGGTGAATTTAGTGTTTTTGGTCGTGGTCAAGGCGGTAACTTTCAAAGTGAAGTTGCGTTAGGTGGCACCTACCGTATCGGTATCGATCTCGGGAATACGTTTGGCGCAACATCCGTTATCGCACAAAACTCGGTCGACGTAGGCATGTTAAGCCATAGCGATGATGGTTTCTTCTTTTTCACCACCCTTGAAGCGCGCCATCGATTCAGTGACATCACCATTGAAGGCGATAAGCCATCAGAGAATGATGATCTCGATATCCAACGCAATCAAGCCGCCATTTCAGGTGGTTTTTCTTGGTATTCTCGTCATTGGGGGGCAATCGCATCGGTGACGGCTTACAGCAAACAGTTCAAAACGTCAGATCTTGACCAACATGGCTACGGGAGTTTCACACTCTTTTATCGCTACTAAGGTCGTCAAGAACTTAAAGATCGCTTGAAAAACAAAACTGAAAGAGGCTGGAAGTTCCAGCCTCTTCTCTATGCGTCGTTAAAGTGATTGCTTATTGGCTTATTGGCTTATTGGCTTATTTCACTCGCAATAAGTTCTAGCAAATAGGTTTCACGGACAATAGACAAACCCTGCTTATCGCTTTCAGCCATCGTTTTTTTATTGTGTTCAATAGCTTCGTGGATATTCATCCATACTGGGCGCATGCCGTTTTTCACTTCATAGTCTTCCAGTGACACTTCACCTAACTGATCGTCAATATCGCACCAAAAGCAGTAAGAAATCATATGAACAACATCGAAATCTGGCTTATGCCACGGACGAAACTCTTCGTAGGAACCAAAAGGTCGAATATTGCGGATATTATTCGCGCCCGTTTCTTCTTTTAGTTCACGGACCAATCCATCAATTTGATTCTCGTTTACATCAATCCCACCACCCGGTAAGGAGTAGTCATGGTAACGCTCCGTAAACAGCAGCAAAATATCGTTCTCACGGACAACAATCGCTCGCGACGCTAATCGTTGAAAGAGCGACTTACCTTTAAGTGGAAGGACATCAGGATGAGTAGAGGTTTTCAGTATTCGCATTCTGTACGCCTAAATAATCAACAACAGGCGGTCATTTCGCCAAATCAGTCGCGCACTCTAACCAGAGATTAGACATTGGGCAAATAGAAAACGTGAATCCACGCGCATTAGTTGCTGTTACAAGTACATTCATTTCTTTGATTTATCCACACTCCACCATTAAAATACATCGGACTTTAAAAGGCCAAATAGTATAACGCTCGGTAAAGGTCAAAAGTCACACAAGACCACGATTAACCTTCAATTATTCATGGTTATATGTTCTATATTTTATATAGAAGCTTTGAGGCTAATCAGTATGACGTACTGAGAATCCATATATTTATAGAGTGTACTGGGTGAAAATAGGCCAAATGGTTGAATTTTGTATATAGTTAAAGTTATCAACTGCTATCAGTCATATTGAACTGAACCTAATGATTTAATGTTCACCAATATCCAATTCGTAACAACCCGACCCAGATACGGAGCCCACATCAATGCTGCAAAAAATCGCCATTGATAGCGTAGAGATTGGAATGTATGTCGAGCAAATCGAATCTCAACGTGCGCGAACCAAGATGAAAAAGCCTGGGTTTATCCGTCGTCAAGAAACCATCGATAACCTGCGCAGTAAGGGCGTCCTCTTTGTTTATGTCGACGGGGATCAAATTACTTCGGACGAAGATCTCCGTTACACAGAAACCAAAGTGGGTAAGTATTCTTCGATCAGTGGGAATGACGAATACTGCGCAGCAAAACAGTTAGTCGATACCTCAAAAAAACAACTCAGCAAACTCCTACGCGATGTTTATGAAAACAAACCAGTAGATATCGAGCCAGTAAAAGAAATTAGCGCCAACATTGTTGAGAGCATCTTTGAAAAACGTGAAGCTGTGCTGTGGATTAGTGGTATTCGAGAAAAGAGCGCGTATCTTCTTGAGCACTCGATGAATGTCGCGTTCCACCTTGTAAACTTTGGACGTTTTTTGGAGTTGGATAGAAATACACTAGAAGAACTCGCCGTCGGAGGTTTGGTGCATGACATCGGTAAAATACTGGTGCGAGACGAAGTTCTAAATAAGCCCGGTAAGCTCACTGACGATGAGTTTATCCATATGAAAGAACACCAAACCCTGTCTCAACCCGTCCTTGAAAATATGGTCGACTTACCGTCCATCAGCAAAGACGTCAGCTTAATGCACCACGAAAAAATTGATGGCAATGGGTACCCTAAGGGGCTAAAAGGCGACGAGCTTCCACTCATTGGCAGAATGTCTTGCATCGTCGATATATACGACGCCTTAACGGCAGAGCGTTGCTATAAACCAGCACTCTCGCCTTCAGAGGCATTCAAAATCATGATTGGGCTAACGCCATTCCATCTTGATGCGGATCTGCTTAAAAAGTTCATCCGATGTATAGGCTTCTACCCTGTTGGATCTGTTGTTGAACTCAGCAATGGTCGAGTGGGTTTAGTATGCAAAGAAAACCCCGATGATCTCATGACACCGACAGTGAAACTCTTCTACTCTGCGAGAACAGATTCATTCCGTGAAGTTGAATACATCAATCTTAGTAAGCGTCCAGATCTCAAAATCGTCCGTGGCTTGACTGAAGCAAAACTCAAAACCAGCTTCAGCGAGTTCCGTTGATTAGGCCATTCGTAACCAAACCACGTTCCACCTCAGCACTTTTTTTGCATTAAACTGCATCGATCAGCCTGTGTTCCCATCTTTATCCATGACCCGCGCCACACTTTTGCCTATAATGCGTGGTTCATTAACTCGTGGAATAAGAAAAATGCGAATTTGTGCTGTCGATTTTAAAAGCAACGAAGCGAACATCTGTCTATTAGAACTAAAAGAAGGGTTGTTCGACGTGCCAGATTGTCGCGCTCGTAAATTTACCATCATTGATGGGTCTAGCACCGAGCAAATCCGTCACTTCCAAAAGCAATTCGCGCAACTGATGACTGACTACAAAGTAGACAAAATCGTTATTCGCGAGCGCCCAATGAAAGGCAAATTTGCAGGTAGTGCTATTGGCTTCAAACTGGAATCTGCACTTCAACTTATCCAAGACATGGAATGTGAAGTATTTACTGCATCTGCAATGAAAGAATCTTTAAAGCGTAACCCTGTGATGGTCTCACTAAAAGAAGTGGGTCTGAAGCAGTTCCAAGAGCACGCTTTCACTACTGCGTGTGCTTACCTGAATAAGTAAACACACGGTCAGGCTGCCCTCGCGCAGCCTGATTTTATCATTACTATCCGTCACCCATTCCCAGCGCGTTTCTTTCTTCCCCTATACGCCTTTCTCATCACACCTTTCTCATCGCGTTGAATTAATCCACTTCACTGTGTGAAGCTCACTATTAAGTTCCGATTCTGGCGACACCTATCATTATCCAGTGATATTGTGACTACACATTTACTCAAACAAGAATGATGCGATGGATACCACCACACATTTTCAACAAGCTCGCCTATCTCGCGATGCTCGTTTCGACGGGCTGTTTTACACGGCCGTGGTGTCCACTGGAATCTACTGTCGTCCCGTTTGTCCGGCACCACCGCCAAAAGAAGAGAATGTTCGCTACTACGCAACAGCCTATGAAGCAGCATCACAAGGGTTTCGCCCCTGCTTACGTTGCCGACCTGACAGTGCACCAGGCTCCCCAGCTTGGCTTGGTAAACAAACGACATTTCGACGGGCCTTACGACTCATTGATGATGGCTATTTGCAGGACAATAGTATCCCGACACTTGCAGAGAAATTGGGGGTATCAGACCGCTACTTGAGAAAGTTGTTCACCGAATCGCTCGGTTGTTCTCCCAAGCAATATGCACTCTATCAGCAAATCCTTTTTGCGAAAAAGCTCCTTCATGAAACGACTATCCCCATCGCTGATATTGCTTTTGCGTCGGGTTTCAACAGTATTCGTCGTTTTAATGACTGCTTCCAACAACAACTCGCATTATCACCAACACAAGTGAGAGGAAAACAGTCGACACCGTCAGACTCGATAGTGGTCACGCTGAGTTTTCGTCCCCCTTATCACTGGCAGCACTTTCACTCAGCCATAAGCAAGACCATGATTTCAAATGTCGAGTGGTTGGATGATAACTCGTACGGAAGAACATTCATGTTGGGAACGCTATGTGGGCAATTTACGGCGACCTTGGAACCGAAGAAGCATCGCTTTGTGGTGGAACTCAAGCTGTCAGAGCCCAAATATTTGTTTGCGGCACTCAATCATATACGACGACTACTGGATCTCGATGCAAACCCGGATGCAATCACATTGGCGCTACGAACAGTGTTACCTTCGCACCAGCCTATAGTCACACGAATACCCGGTGTATGGGATACGTTTGAAGCCGGTGTTCGTGCCATCTTTGGTGAATCTCTCAACAATGATCAAGACCAAGACCAAGACCAAGTAATCTACACATCGATTGAACCACTATTAATTGAGAATCCTGAAAAAGGGATCGCTTATTTTCCGAGTGCTGAGAAGGTGTTAACAGATCTAGATTCTTATCCTCTATCTACGCAAGAGAAACATCGCCTTTCGTCTTGGGCAAAATACTGTCTCTCCAAGCAGGCTAGTAGTGACTTTGTCAACGCCCAAGGACAACCACTGACTGAAGCTCAGTACGCGTATGCATGTCTTCGTGGTGCGGGTTTACCTGATATAGCCGCTTTATCCAACCCAGCATCACTGGTACACGATGCACAACCTTGGCGTAGCTACTTCGCATTGAGCACACACTATAAGGACATATCATGAAGCAATATCGTTATCTCTACACATCCCCCTTAGGCGCAATCACACTAACTGCTTCTGAGCATGGTCTAACGTCACTGTCTTTGCCTGAGTACAAGTACGATATTCCAATATCAGACGATGAAGTCATCACAAGAGAGCCTTTCCAAACGGTGATTGAGCAATTAGACCAATATTTCGCGGGGGAGCCAGTGGCGTTTTCTGTGGCCTTAGATTTGCTTGGCACCGAATTTCAGCAACAAGTGTGGGCGGAGCTCCAAAAAATCCCCGCGGGAGAAACCCGTTGTTATGGCGACCTAGCGGCATTGATTGGCAAGCCTTCAGCATCTCGCGCCGTTGGAGCAGCTAATGGTCAAAATCCAATCGCTATTATCGTGCCTTGTCATCGTGTGATTGGTAAAAGTGGGAAACTAACAGGCTATGCGGGTGGGCTTGATGCGAAGGCATGGCTACTCAAACACGAGCAAGCCATGTCTTCTAACGCATTTAACTTGCAGCCACCAGCACACGTTGAGCCAACAGCTTAATAAATCGAAGCGGCGTAATACGATAACCAAGGTGCAGATAAAAGCCATGGGCCTCCTCACGGCTGATATGACTGGTCACTTCAATACGCATACAGTTCTGTTGTTTGAGATATATCTCTGCATGATCAAGAAGCTGCTTACCGATAGTCATGTCGCGAAAATTTTCATCGACGACCAGCGAAGAGATTCTCCCCCATGGCTGAACATCATGCACAACATCGACCGTGTGTAAGGTGATGAACCCCACGACCAAATCACACACTTCTGCCACAAATAAGGCGTCTCGTTGTTGTTTCATTACACGCGACAGTTGCTCTTCCGTTTGTTCCAGTGTCGGCGAGTATCCTAAGGTTTGGCAGAGCGCATTAATGCGCTCCGCATCTTCCAAGGTGGCTGGACGAATATTCATCATCCACTCCTTATTGATTAGCTGCAGTTTGACCACCTGATACTGAACGCAAACTCACGCGACGGTCGAAGAAATATCCTTCACGGTCACCTTCAGTTTCAATGGCTAATTGATTCCCATACGCGGTTTGCACAAGTTGCTCAGTCGCGACGCCCTGCTCAACCAAATATTCGTAGACGGCTTGAGCACGTAGTTGCGAAAGCTGCAAATTGTATTCCTGATTACCGCGTACATCGGCATGCCCTTCAAGATCCCAGCGCACCTCAGGCTGTTGACGCATTAGTTCGGCAACTTCATCAAGCTGACGCTGAAAATGAGGTTCGATCTCGGACGAGTTAGTGCGGAATTGAATGTCCATGGCCAACTCAAGATGAATGTCTTTTTCTTTCATTGAAGCTTTAAGATTGGCAAGTTCCAATTCATTGTTCGCGTAGAGATCTCGGTAAGTGGCTAACTGAACGTTTTCCTCGTGCATGTCGGCGATGATTTGTTCTTGTGCGATGTTTTGTTTATCTGAGCTCGCAAGCTGACCAATTAACCCGCCTACCAATGCACCAGCCACTGCGCCAACAGGGCCACCGATAACAGCACCAAACGCAGCCCCACCACCAAAGCCAACCATTTCAACCGTGCTGTCACGCTCGGTGTGTGCTAATTGCTCACTAGCAAATGCCGTAGACACTGACATTGGAACAACCAAAGAAATCGCTAGCATTGTTTTGTTAAATTTTTTCATTGTGCTTTCCTCATCCTAAATAGGGATTGGGTATGTACCCGGTTGTTGTTTCGATGAGGTTATTAAAACAAGTCAAAGTGGCGGGTAACGGGAGCAAAAATGGCAATGTGCCGAGCAAATGTGGCAAAAAAATGGCTTTTGCCTTTAAACGCTTTTCAGCCCTTTTACCGCTTTCATTTTCAGGTATAGTCAAATCATCTTGTGGTTGATTATCTGAGTAAAAATGAAACGTATTGCCATCGTAGAAGATGAACCCGCTATCCGTGAGAACTACGCGGACGTATTAAGAAAGCAAGGTTATGCCGTCTCCACTTATGCCAATCGGCATGATGCTGAGGACGGTTTTAAACAACGTTTGCCTGATCTGGCGATCATCGACATTGGCCTAGCCGATGAAATCGACGGCGGGTTTCAGCTTTGCCAAACAGTTCGTGCAATGTCAGCTACCCTGCCAATCATTTTTCTAACCGCCAGAGACAGCGACATTGATACTGTCGTTGGGCTACGCATGGGTGCTGACGATTACCTCACCAAAGACATTAGCTTGCCGCATTTGATGGCCCGCATCGCTGCGCTTTTTCGACGTAGCGAACTGTTAAAGCAATCCGCGACTGACAGCGAATCTTTGCTCGAACGCGGTAACCTCACGCTCGACCTGAACCGAATGCAAGTCAACTGGAATCAGCATACTGTTGATCTTACGGTCACCGAATTCTGGCTTGTTCATGCCATGGCAAAACGCCCCGGCCATGTTCGTAGCCGTCAAGATCTCATGCAAGAAGCCCATGTGGTTGTTGATGACAGTACGATCACATCGCACATTAAGCGTATTCGTAAAAAGTTCATCGCCCTAGATGCCGATTTTGACTTTATCGACACGGTTTATGGCATGGGATATCGCTGGGACAGTAGCAAATGAGAAGCCTGATAGAACAGGTTTGGCGTTGGGTGTCCGGCATTCGAACCAAAGTCGTCCTGCTCTCTGGCCTGCTTCTATTGTTGCCGTTCATTGGCTACAACTATGTGTGGGAATTGGAGAATGTGCTTCGCCAAGGGCAAGAGCAAACGCTAATGGGGTCGGCGCGTGCATTTTCCATGTCACTCAATCAACAACCCGAGCTATTTGAGCGTCAATTAGCGACAAAACCTCGCTTAGAGAAAGGCAAAGACCTCTACGCCGTGGCACTTGAATCGCACATAGATATTGACGGCTCCACGTTAGATTGGGATCGTTACCAGGCATACAAACACAATTATGGGCAAGACAACGTCATTTTCAGTCGTGTTCCTTATCGCTTTTCTGACTTAAATTTTGACCTCACGCTTACAAGTGATGGTGACGAGATTTATGCTCTCGTCGATATTGTTGACCGCTCGCCTGTACTTAAACGAAGTGGCTCGCTTCGCATCGATCGCAACGACCATCTCGTGGTTACACTCACAACCTTAGAAGGCGAATTCAAGCGCTACGCTATTTCAGCCACACGCAGTGGTCCTGCCAACGTTTCTCTGATTGAAACGACGATTTCAGATATTGAACACAACTTCCCATCGGAGGCGATTCGCGCTTGGTGGCAAGAAACGGCGAATGGCTACGCCATTGAATTGGCAATCCCTGATTGGCTGGTGGGCGAAAAGCTCAGCTTTGCCTATTACAACGTGGTCGACCCCTTTAACAGAGATGTTGAAACCATCTTGGCAACGTCTAACCCGCGTAGCGCGGAAACGATCGGCACATTGCTTGTACCCTCTCCAGATCTAGAGCAGGTTCTGACAAACATCAACGATGGGAATTCACGTGTTTGGGCCGTGGACAAACACGGTCGGGTGCTCGCGAAAACTGGAGATTTACAGTCAGCCAATGGCGTTTGGGAAACGACGATAAAGTATCAAGATCCGCCTTCAGGCGTGATGGGATGGTTACAAACCGAGATCCTAAACCCGCTTTACTATCAAATTCTAAAACGTCCTCCCGAGCACATCGTTGATGCGATGCAACATACGGCGGTATTTAGAGGAGTGGAAGTGCAACAAGCACTTATTGGACGCCCTTATGCCAATTGGCGTGTGACCGATGATCAAAGTGCGATGATCCTGTCTGCTGCATATCCAATTAAGGTTAACAATGACATCGTCGGCGCAGTCGTTGTGGAAGAAACCACCAATGGCATCACGACGCTTCGCAATAAAGCGCTTGAGCAATTGTTCAACGTACTGTTGGCTGTCATTTGCACCGGTGTGGTGGTTTTACTTCTATTTGGCTCACATATTTCCAAGCGTGTCAGAAAACTACGTGATGATGCTGAGAGTGCCATTGATCCGCAAGGGCGTGTTCGCCATCAACTCGATCCTATTGAAAGCAAAGATGAGATCGGCGATCTCTCACGCACATTGTCCACCATGGTCACACGACTTTCTGATTACAACAGTTACCTTGAGAAAATGTCATCTAGTCTTTCTCACGAGCTGCGTACTCCCGTCGCTGTCGTCCGGTCATCACTTGAAAACCTCGCCTTCGTTAATACGGATGACGATCAACGACGCTACATAGATCGTGCTCAAGAAGGTGTTGCAAGATTGGCAACGATACTGACAAGTATGACGGAAGCAACGAGGCTTGAGCAAAGTTTCGAACATGCTGAACAAACGTCATTCCCCCTTGATAAAGTCATAACTGGTTGTGTGCAAGGCTATGAATACGCCTACCCTCAACAAGCGTTCACCCTACAAATCAAGGAAGGACACTATGGCATGCAAGGCGTTCCTGAATACGTCGCTCAACTGCTTGATAAGTTAATCGCTAACGCGGTGGAGTTCAGAACACCCAATACATCGATTGATATTCAGTTGGTTCAACGTGAACAACGTGCCTGCATCACTGTTTCTAATCTTGGTCCGAATTTACCCGAAAATATGGGAAATCAATTGCTAGCATCTATGGTCTCAGTGAGGGATGAAAAGCAAAAGTCCGATAAGCCTCACCTGGGGCTTGGGCTTTACATCGCGCGTTTGGTCGCGGAATTCCATGAAGGTGAATTGGCTATAGCCAATCGCGTGACATCTGATGGGGTGATAGTGACCGTGTGGCTTCCCGTGATGAGCCCATAGTTCAGCCCCCAACAATCACCCAAATAGCGCTACAAGGAGTGTTTATGAAGCTGTACGAGAAAGCCCCTGCACCCAGTGCACGTCGTGTTAGTCTTTTCATTGCCGAGAAAGGGATTGTTATTCCAAGGATCGATGTGGATATACGTGGCGGCGAAAACACAACTGACGCATTCAAAGCCAAAAGCCCCAACGGCAAGATTCCATGCCTCGAACTCGATGATGGAACAACGATATGTGAATCTGTCGCTATCTGTCGTTATATAGATGCTGCCTTTCCGACGAACCATCATCTTTTTGGTGAAGGTGCACTGGCTATCGGGCAAGTCGAAATGTGGAATCGCATTGTCGAATTTCAAGGGCTCTATGCTGGATTTCAAGCATTTAGAAACATAACAGGCGTTTACAAAGACAGAGAACGTTGCGTTGAAGCATGGGGAAATGAATCCAAGCAACGTGTGGAGGAGTTTTTACCTGAATTGGATAAGCGATTGGCAACGTCTCCCTACGTTGCGGGCGACAAGTTCTCGATCGCAGATATTTCGACGTATATCCTGTGTGATTTCTTGAAAAATCTCGATCTGCAGCTTGATGAATCACTGCCCGCTTTGTTGGCATGGCAACGCAAGATCAACGAGCGGCCTGCCTTTATTGAAGCATCTAAACAATCGTAATGTGTTACTGCAGTATCGCGAAACAGCCATCATCAGATGGCTGTTTTTATAACTGCTTCACGTATTCAATAAACACTTGATTGTCAGAATACTCAACCTTGGTGACTTTGCCGTCCACAGTCAATGATGTGTTAACTGAGATATCCCCAGTCATCACCGACACCTTGCTACTTTTAAAACTTGGCAAAGAGTGATTAGGGTCTAAACCCATCTCTTTACAAAACCGAAGAACAAAACCCCGGTCGAGAGGCACATCACCACGCAGCGTTTTTGAAAAATCCAACTGACTTACGCCTAAACGCTTTGCCATTTCAATCTGAGTAATACGAAGTTTCGCTTTGTAAGACATCCAAGCATCATAAAGTGTTTGTCTGTCATGATAGGTAAATTCCATTGTTTTCCCTCTTTCGACCTATCAATAGATGAGCCTCATATTAAAGAAAACCCCAGTTTTTGTGTCAGTTAACCGTAAGCCCTATGTAAGCACTTGTCTCACCCTGCACTCTTCGCTATGGTAGCGCCGTTAATCAATCAACGAGATTTACCATGAACAACAATCTAGCGCTGCTTCCTGCGGATGAAAAACAGAAAATTGAATTGGATAAACAGGCTGCCTATGCCGTATGGCAAGTAAAAAATGCGCTGGCCGAAAGAAGCACTTTCGCACAACAAGCTCAAGCTCTGACCGACGAAGATGAGAGAGCACATTTCGTTGATTGTGTAGAAAAATATTCCAAAAAAATGGGGCTGTAATCAGCCCCATTTCATATTCGCAGACCCGCAGAGCAAGCTAAGTGGCTTTACCTTGGCCGATCAATTAAGTGACAACGTCACGAATTAACTCACTGCTAATGCCTTACAGTGATATGTGTCCTGCTACTATCGTTTCGTCAAAAGCGCTACGTACTTATTACTGTCATCGCAGTAAACAATACGGCAATTGAAGTTATGACTATCAGCAACTTGTCTTAGTGTGGACATGCCAATGTCAAACCATGGGATCTCTTCACTGACACGTCCATCAAATTCAAACGTTAAGTGCCGTGTCCGATAACCTTCATACTTGAGATTTTCCGAGCTCAAAATAAGTCGACCACCGGGATACAAGTTGCGATGCGCAAGATTAAGAAAATGGAAAAAGTGACGAATATTTCCTAATTTCCCCACCACACCTCTCAAAGCTAACCAAGAGAAAGAACGATCAAACATGGTGTGCTGGTCAAACAGATCACCACAGATCACTGAAGGGACACCACGTTGATGCATGATCGCACACGCAATCGGAGAATTGTCGATAGAGGTGACTTTCATGCCTTTGGCAACGAGGAACAGAGAATGTTCACCACCGCTCGCTCCAATGTTAAGCACACTGCGACGACAATAAGAAAGCGCTATTCTGTCTGTAGCTACATCCTCTGGACGTCGGAAAAATTCAGACGTCGGAATGACTGAGGTTCCATTGTTTTCTCTCACAATGAGCTTTCCAGACTTGTTGCCGTTGAAATAACTCGCCAGTGCTGTACCAAACACTTCTACAACGCTCTGCATGATGTCCAATCCCCTTTGCATATTCAAATGAGAGAATACGCCGAAGCAATACAGAGATGTGTCTCATTTTAAAAACAACTGCACTGTATCAGCTTAAAGTGCTAGTACTTTTCTTATCACATTGGAGTCGATGTTCGGGTATATGATGCTTTCTTCCTACGTTTATTTTGATACATAGCCTTGTCAGCAACACTAAGCCATTGTTCTGCTGACTGAATATCTGAAGTCAGCTCTTTTTCACCCAAGGTCAAAGATACGGTGATGCCGTTAGGTAACCCTTCAGAACGAATGTCTTGACAGAGCCTTTCCATTATTTGAGGAACTTCTGATTGAGCGGTATGACGTAAAAGCACCACAAATTCATCTCCCCCTATACGACCAGCCACATCTGAGTCACGTATATTGCGGGTAAGATGCTCGGCAATTTTTACCAATACTTCATCACCAATTTTATGACCATAGGTATCATTGATGCCTTTAAAGCCATCAGCATCGATATATACGAGAATGGAGGGGGCGCCCGTCAAAGCGTGTTGCTGATAGGTCTCTCGAATATCATTCATGATCGCATGGCGCGACTTAATCCCTGTGAGAGAGTCATATTCCACCAATTTACGCAAATGGTGCGCCATGGTCACCACCGTATCCCGCTGATCAATCTCGGAAGTAATATCTGTCATGGTGCCGACGCGATAAATGAGTTCATTGCTTCCATCAAAAACACAGTGACCGCTATCTCTGACGTGTTTAATGCGACCATCTGGGAATAGCAAACGATAGTTAACACTCCAAGAGTCAGACGAAGAGGAAAATCGCGTAGTGGCTGCCATTTCCCTGTCGGAGGGATGCACTCTATTTAGAAAAACACGAGGATCACCATATAACGACTCTACGGGTTCTTCCCAAATATCGTTGAAGCAGCGGTTAGCGTAATAAAGCCGCATAGGATCGGGAGCAGAGATCCAGACAACTGAACTGACATTTTCTGCAATGATTCGAAAACGTCGTTCTGAAGTAGAAATGACGTCTTGAAGCTGTTTTTCTTCATGAATATCAAATACTGACACAACAAATTTATCGGCTCTCATTTTGTCCGAAGACACTGCTGAAACCAGAGATCTAACCCAAATATGATGGCCATTTTTATGAACATAGCGTTTATCAACTTGATAATGCTCGCGACATTCTGTCACCAGTTGTCGTCGTAGAGGCTTTTCGCTGTTTGCATCAGGTTCATAGGTCAACTCAAAATCACTGATCCCTTTTAATTCATATTCGCTGTATCCAAGAAGCATATAAAACGCTTTATTGATGTTGACGAATTGACCTTCAGCGTCGACCACCGCCATTCCATAAGGCAACCCATCAATATCAAGCTCATCTGCACCTTTCTCTGGTGTAGCACAATCAGAAATAACGACGATATAGATATTGCTGGAGGCGCTCGTATCCACGCTGACTTTTAACAAGCAGGGTTTATTGGATTGAGAGAGGGTCGCCACTTTATGGAAGGGTTCAAAGTGCGATAAGGAGGCTGAAGACGCAAAGTAGCGCTTGATGTCATACCAAACACCAGCAGAAAAACAGCCATCTAAGTTATGACTGCCTTGTTCTAATCGCAGTGTACTTTGGCACTCACGATTGCTATGGACGATTTCTCCCAGCTCGTTAACAATAAGCATGGGAACAGGTGCAATATCGAAATACAGCATCTGAGAATGGTTTTGAATCTGAAACATCCGAGTTCGTTTTTTCCTAGTGTTAACGAGACACATTCAAGAAAGCGCTCAAATTATCAAGCGAAGCACTCACGCAATATACTAGCGATATAGCTGAAAGACGTTTGATTCAGTTTTGATACAGAAAGCCAGAAAGCGTTTTCTCGTTGCTCTGCTTACGCCAGATTCGGATAAGGGAGATGCCCCACTTTTACCCAAAGTAAGGTGTCTTCTTCAGCAAATGGGTTGTATTCGAACATATGAGGAGTTCGCATCCACACTCCTGCAGGGTACTTGCCGAATTCATCGCGGTACTCACCGCTTATGACAAATACTTCTTCACCACAGAAATGAGAAATAGAAAAAAAGTGCTGCCCTGCTGGCCACTGAATCATGGCAACTTGCTCACCATTAAACTCATGGAGTGGCAATATCCTCAGCCGGCCCTGTCCATCAATCCACTGCGTTTCGTCACGAGTGTTAATTCGAATTTGATGGAAATCGTGGCTTGAAAACTGATGCAACTTTACCAATAACGTGCACCCAACAAGGCTAAAAGGTACATGGGAGCTTCCAGGAGGGTTTCGAATATAAGTGCCTGCTGGGTAATCGCCGTTTTCATCAGAGAAAACACCATCAAGAACCAATATCTCTTCGCCAAGAGGGTGTTCATGACGACGGAACTCACTCTTAGGTGCATATTTTACAATGCTTGTTGCGTGACCCCGCTCATCTTCCTCACGGGCGAGAGGTTTTCTAAGTACGCCCTCGATTGGCGATGGTTGCCAGTCTTGTGCATTGGTGTCAATGATCACCCGTTGGTCAAACTGCATATTCAGCATAAGACAATCCTCAAACAGGAAAACACGGGACTTACCTGATTTCTCTGACGATACCCGTAATATAGTCATGGATGACCTGAACTGCCGTCGCATTCGTTGGAAGTAACAGACGAAATAAGGCAAAAATCACGCAGCCCTATCTCGCTATATTTCTCGCATACCTCCTCGAGTTATCGGACGTTACGCTCAATCTAACGTTTTAACTCAAGACTCCTAATCCTAGATAAAAATCAAAACTAGCAGGCACAAAAAAGCCGACTTTCGTCGGCTTTTTAAGGTCATTTCAGTGCTGATTATGCGTCAGCAGGACGACGGTCAGGACGAGCACCTGAAGGACGACGGTCGTTGCCGCGGTCACGGTTGAAGCGACGCTCACCACCGCGATCTGAACGATTGCCACCGTTACCACCGCGAGGACCACGCTCTTCAAAGCGACGACCACCGTTACCGCCTGGCGCACCAGAACGCTCACCGCCGTTACGACGACGTGGTGGCTCCATGTTAACGTGACCTTCAACTAGCTGTGCGTCAGTTGCTTTCTGGCGAATACGCAGTTGCTTCAGTTGTGCCATGATTTCATTAGGCATTTTCTTAGGCAATTGAACATAAGTGTGGCCAGTTGCTAGTTTGATAGAACCAATAAATTGCTTCTCTAGACCTAGTTCGTTTGCGATTGCGCCAACGATGTCTTTAACTTGAACGCCTTGATCACGACCAACTTGCAATTGGTAAGTATCCCAATCAGCAGCGTTGTAGCTACGACGCTCACCGCGCTCTGGACGGCTGCCGTCACGTGGACCGCGCTCGTCACGACGAGATTCACGGCGTTTGTTCTCACGCTCGATTGCCGAGATCATTGGATCTGGACCAGTGTAGAACAATGGACGTTTACCTTGTTGACGCTGAAGAAGCATCGCCGCCAAAGTAGCTGCATCTACATCGATTTGCTCTTGAAGCTTTTCGATAAGACCAACAAACGCTTCTAGACTTTCAGCTTCTTTCTGCTCAAGCAGGTCAGCAGCAAGTGCAGCAAGACGTGCTTCAGCAACTTTGTCACGCATAGGAAGTTGAATTTCTTCCATACGAGTCGACGTTACGCGCTCAATGGTACGAAGCATACGGATCTGGTTGGTACGTACCAACAAGATTGCTTTACCAGCGCGACCAGCACGACCAGTACGGCCGATACGGTGGATGTATGACTCAACATCGAATGGGATGTCGTAGTTGAATACGTGTGTGATACGTGGAACATCAAGGCCACGAGCAACAACGTCAGTCGCAACAAGAATGTCGATAACGCCACGCTTGATGTGATCAACAGTACGCTCACGTAGTGACTGAGGAATATCACCGTGCAAAGCAGCAGCTTTAAAGCCACGAGCTTGCAACCAATCAGCCAAACGCTCAGTGTCCTGACGGGTACGTACGAATACGATAGACGCATCAGTCTCTTCAGTTTCAAGAAGACGAGACATTGCTTCGTCTTTCTCTACGCCTTTCACTACCCAGTATTGTTGTTCTACTTTCTCAACAGTACGGTTGCTACCAGCTACGTCAATGCGCGAAGGTTCACGAAGGAAGCGGTCAACGATTTCTTTAACGATAGGAGGCATGGTTGCAGAGAACAATACACGTTGTGCAGTTTCTGGCGCTTGCTCCATGATCCAAGTAACGTCGTCAACGAAGCCCATTTTCAGCATTTCGTCAGCTTCATCTAGTACGAAAGTTTTCACTTCGTCCAGCTGAAGACGTTCGCGGTTGATAAGGTCTTTAACACGACCAGGCGTACCAACAACAATGTGAGCACCTGAACGTAGAGCACGCATTTGCTCAACGATTGAAGCACCACCGTAGATCTCAAGTACTTTCAAACCAGAGATTTTTTGGCCCAGAAGTTTAACTTCTGCTGCAACCTGAATAGCTAGCTCACGAGTAGGCGCCATAACAATAGCTTGTGGCTTGTGCTGGTTCAGATCGATTTTGTTTAGGATTGGTAGAGAAAACGCAGCGGTTTTACCAGTACCAGTTTGTGCCTTACCTAGTGCATCAACACCAGTAAGAAGCAAAGGAATCGAAGCCGCTTGGATTGGCGTAGGTGATACAAAGCCAATTGAATCTAAAGCGGAAAGAAGGTTTTCAGCTAGGTCTAGCTGACGAAATTCAGTAACGATATCTTGCATTGGGATCCCAATATATAGACTAAAGTAACGGGGCCCCTGCTAGCGGTTTCGCACTGTTATATTTTACTGATGCAGGTTCACTTTGATTAAAACAGTGATTTCCTACTCTCTGCAACAGCAACTAACGCTACGGGCCTCGACAAATAAGGGTCAGAATTCTGCGCTAATAAACCAAAAAAAGCCAGAAAAAATTGAAGGAGTTCACAATTTTTTCTACAGTTGATGACTTTTTAACTGCAATAGCCTAATTCGCTAGCAAATTGTCGTTAAATTGGGCAGTCACTTCACGCTTTGCCTATATTTTCTAATCAATACAAATCCGATTTCGACCTAACTTCCGAGCCATCAAACGTTGTTTTTCTGCATTTTTGAGTAATCGACTTGTTCGATTGAACAACGTTCCTCCTCCCAAAACAGCCCCCACACTCAAAGTGACACGCTGATAAATGGCGGATGCACGATTACGAATATTACGGTGGTACATTGAATTCACCAAGGCTTCCGTCATTTCACGTAGGTGAACTTCATTTTCATATTGCACCAGAATCATAAACTCACCCGGTGCTGTCGCGGCACACACGTGAAACGAATAACATTCGGTGTTTTCTTCAATCAATATTGATATCGAACGTAGTAAATTAGACGCCTCATTTTCGCCATATAGCTTTTGGTAACCACGAAAAAAATCCACTTCTATGGATATGACGGCCAACACACCGTTTTGCCGGCGAGAATCAGACACAATCTGAGGGAGACTCAATGCCAAGTATTTTTCATTGGGTAATTCAGTCACGGGATCAATCATTTTCGACCAAGCGCCCAACTGGTTACCCATTTCAAGCTTACGCCTCAGAAGCACAAGCTCATGCTCTTGATGCGTGTTCATCTTTTCGAGATCACCTAAACGCTGATTATTGAGTTCGGTTTCTCGTAATTTGTTAATTTTCTGACAGACAGACGCCGCCAGCAGTTTTATTGCCTCTTTTTTGGGCTCATCTAATACTGAACGATAAATCAAATTGTCGGCGGCTAACCAGCCTATGCATTCGTCGCCATTCCACATCACCATCATGACATTCCAACCGATACCGACTTGCTCTCGGCCAAAATACAGAGGGACGTTCTCTTTTACGATGAGCTCGTTCTTTGTTGTAAATGCCTCTTCCATAAATAGTGTGTTTGGCATTTCTTGACAAAAATCGCTTCGGTCCACCACATTGCCATGAGGATCAGTACCCCATGTCCCCCACATTTTGTCTTTTTCCAAATCACAAAGAAAAATCCCCATGCGGTCTATTTGAAGACGATCGCGCCCTAACTCGATTGCAATTCGACATAGAGAATGAATAGAAGTTGCTTTCGTGAACCGAAGAGAGATCTCGTGGAGACTTTTCAAGTACGTCAGTTGAGAAGACAGAGTTCGGTTATTTAGCGCTAAATCCAATTCATTTTGATGTTTTGACAATCGGACTTGTGCAAGCTGATGTGCCAATAGCTTACATTTCAACTGAAAAGCAGCATCTCGACGAAGCCAATCAAAACTCTCAGAGCGTAGCCTTTTCTTTTTGTCAGGCGTGGCAACCTCGACTAAGACGTAGCCAAGTAATGAATCACTTTTGCTCAGCGGAATGACCGCATGTTCCCACATGACGTTGTCTTGTTGCCAGCCAGCGTTGAATGGCAATTCAGAAACAAACGAAAAATCGTCAAGGTGCCTACTTGCGAGGAAGGCCCAATCAATGGCATATCC
>NZ_JAKJSE010000031.1:0-83944 GCF_050336585.1 Enterovibrio makurazakiensis | reverse complement strand
GTACTTGGATGGTCGCGCCTAAACTGATTGAAGCGGGTAATTGGGATGAGATTGGTCGCCTTGTCCGCGAAGCGGTCGAACACACGCGCTAATTTTCTTCCTCCTTTCGTTTTCTAGTCTGTCTGTATGCCCGTCTTTAAGACGGGCTTTTTGATGTTGGCGATAGTTGATGACCACCACCAGTCTCTATCTATACAGTTTGTTAGTTGGATACCAAACGGGACGGTTCAACCTGCGCTTTTTCACTGCTAGCGAGCTTTAACCAAACAACCCCAAGAATAATGACAGATAACCAGAATGCTTGAAGAAGAGACAAGGTTTGATCGAATACGATTGCTCCAAACACAGAGGCACCTATTGCACCGATACCCGCCCATACGGCATAACCGATACCGACATCTATAGATTTCAAGGCAACACTCAGTGAGTAAAGCGTCAACAGGAAGAAGACGACCGCTGAAACAGACCAATTGATAATCGTAAATGCCTCACTCCCTGCTACGCTCAACGCATAACCAATCTCAAATACCCCAGCAAGTAGAAGCATTGCCCAAGCATATGTGGTGCTTACTTTCTTCGTTTTCGACGTCATTTTTTATTCCTTTAAAATCATGAATGAACAATTGTGGCTAAATGGGTCAATATGGTGGCGATTACGCAGCACCGCTCATTCGCAAACCAATAACACCACCAATAACGAGAGCGATACCCAAGAGCTTTTTCCCTCCAAGTCGCTCACCGAAAAATAAAGCGCCCAAAATGACGATTCCCACTCCTGCCGTGGATGTCCAAATTGAATAGCCAATACCCACATCAAATTCAAGTAACGCTAAACTGAGAAAATAAGTCGCGACGGCGCCACTCAATAGCGTCGCCGCCGTCCAACTAGGATGAGTAAATCCTTTTGCGTTTCCTGCCGAAATAGCAACGGCAATTTCAAAAATGACCGCCGTTCCAAGATATAACCAACTCAACATGTCTCTTTTCTCCCTATCAGATAACAATTTTCACGCAATACATTTACTTGCATGTGCAAGCATATTAGTAATAACGCAATGATGCTGTCAAGATACTTGCACGTACAAGTAGTTGAGTGTTTGTTGATGGACACTTATAGGTAGTTGGTTTTTTGTTATGCTATTTTTTATTTAACTCATTAAAAATTAAGAATTTAATTTGTTTTCCCGCACAAATCCAAACATTTGATCGCGACAAGAAAGAGAGATAGCACGAGGTTTTACTTTGATTGATTTGTTTTGCAGTGCGGAGCATTTCACAAATTATTACCGCTTGTTATACTCAGATTTTAAGATTTTGCATGTATATACATACTTAAAATGAAAGCAACGTTGGGGCAAGCAAGTCCCTACGCATAATCGCTAGGAATCGCAGAATGATATTGCAATACTCGTTGTGGCAAAGAGTTAAGATCGTCGTTGATCGCGTCGAAAATCAGATAGCAAAAGAGATGCAACGTGAGCACGGGCTTGGCTTAACAGAGTATCGAGCACTAACGCTTCTTGCCAACGCTGAAGACGCCGAATTGAGGATGCAAGAACTCGCCAAACTTCTAGGGTTGAATCAGAGCTCTGTCACTCGCCTTGTTGAAAGACTAGAAAAAGGTGGATATACCCTTCGAGATCTTTGCCCAAAAGACAAACGAGGTGTTTATACCGTACTAACTGGGCGAGGCCGAGAAGTCCAAAGCCAGGCTGAGAATGACTACGCCAGCTACATCAAAGCGGCGTTAGACTCAGCTAGCCAAGAAGAGGAAAACAGTAAAGTCGTTGACTGCCTTCGTCAAATTATTGAAGAGTGACAGAATACTTCCCTAGCGCCTTAGTTAACTCCCCCGCTGAAATCGCTTTGCAGCCTGAGGTGTTTTGTCCGCACCATAACGGTGTGAAATCATCACGTCCTTGCTGCTCGGCTTGGCGCCTGAGGGGAGCGGCCTCGATAGAGGCATAAGGAAACGTTGGCGCGAGTGGCTGCATGTATCCAAGCTCTCTCATTGCTCGATTAACGATGCCACGAGCTGGCCTACCCGTGAAAATATTCGTGAGTGCAGTGTGCTGAGACTGCTCACTCAGAATCGCTGAGCGGTGAAGCGTAGACGTTTTGGTTTCAGCACACAGCAAATAGGCTGTACCCACTTGTACGGCCTGTGCACCCAATAGCATTGCCGCTTGCACACCACGACCATCTGCAATACCACCAGCCGCAATCACCGGTAGATTCACTTTCTGGACTATCTGAGGCACGAGCGACGCAGTACCCACTTGTGTGGTGATGTCCTCAGACAAAAACATACCTCGGTGACCGCCTGCCTCTAAGCCTTGCGCGATGATGCCATCAGCGCCGTTTGCTTCTAACCACATGGCTTCTTGAAGTGTCGTTGCAGAAGACAAGACCTTTGTCCCCCAGCTTTTTACGCGGGCCAGCAATGTATGATCGGGCAAACCGAAATGAAAGCTAACAATCGGCGGACGATATGACTCAATGGCATCAGCAATATCATGGTTAAACGGCAAACGGTTGGTTGTGATTGGCAAGCTTGTGGGGTCGATATCCAGCTCGGCAAAATATGACGTCAGCGCATCTCGCCATTCGGCATGTTGGCGTTGATTGAACGCAGGCATTCGGTGACAAAAGAAATTGAGATTGTAAGCTTGTGTCGTCGCGGCACTGATGACCTCAAGTTCACTCACGATTTGATCGAGATTCAACATGCCGCAGGGCAAAGATCCTAACCCACCCGCTTCGCTCACTGCGATGGCTAGGGCGCTATCTTGCACGCCCGCCATCGGCGCTTGAATAATAGGAAGATCCGTTCCAAGCAACGCTTTGAATGACTGGTGAGTATTATCAACGCTCGCTTTTTTTACCCACTTACCCATCGCGATATTGCCATTATTCATTGAATTCCCTTCACGCATTCGTGCACGGTTGAGTTAACCACACATAAATCCTGTGTGGACGATAACCAATCAACCAGAAGATGCTCGGTATTATCCCTTTTTGATGGAGATCACTACATGGGCAAGGGACGCCTAGATCACTACGTCTGTAAGTCTCGCTGAATCCTGCATCTTCAGGATGTTTGAGTATATTACTCTAATCACAAAGCAAAATTTATGCGCAATAAAAAGTTAGGAATTGACGGTACACCGATGATTTACGATGAAACAAACAAACGTGAATTAACAAGCAAATAAGGGAGAATAGTGAAAGGTAAAGAACGTGATAAATGCACTAAAAAGTGCCATCGCAACGCGTGTTTCTAGTAACAATTATTTCGACTGCGCATAGCCGCCTAACACATTATCGCAACGCCAATCGCCATACCATTCAGCTAATTCATTCAGCGTTTTGGGACGACAAATTAGAAAGCCCTGGATCAGCATCGACGGATAGTTCTCGATGAGGTACTTCAATTCTTCCTCTTTTTCTACACCTTCAGCGACGATGACACAATCTGATTGGACGGTAAAATCCACTAATGAACGAACAATGGTTTGACCAAAATGATCCAGATGAATATTAGTAATTAGCGATCTATCAATTTTGACTTCCGTAAAAGGTAAATTCCGTAAATGGAGGAAATTGGCGTATCCCGTGCCAAAGTCATCCAGTGAAACACCATATCCTTGCATACGAAGTCGGTTGAGAGACTCAAGCTGCTCAGGAGATTGCAAGGAACTCTCCTCGGTTATTTCTAATGTGACACGAGAGTTAGAAACGCTTTTCGCCTTAAACAGCGCCCCGAGTCGATTGGGAATGCTCAAATCGTCCAATTGCGTCGCAGAAAGATTAATCCCGACGCTAACTTCACCACCAAATATTGATGACAACTCATCTATTTCCAGTGCGGTCCGTTCAGCGATTGAGGCAGTAAGCAGATCAATGAGCCCGTACTGAACAGCAGTACTAATAAAACAGCATGGACTAATACAGTATGGCGACTCAGGAAATACAATACGCGCAAGCACCTCCAAACTTTCAACCTTCTTGGTGAGAAAATTCACTTTTGGTTGGTAGTAAGGAACAACATGACCGCAAATAATGTGTTCAATAAGTTCGTCTTTTGGCATGAGTTCAATTTGATCTAATTTGACGTCGCTCTTGGTATCTGCCTTTTTTAATACTCTCTCTAACGCATATAAAGTTATCGGCTTTGGGATGCTCCCAAGAAGGTTTATCCACTGAAGTTTTGCAATCTCTGCAGCCAACTCCGTCACACGGTTTTCAAGATCTGATATAATGCAAACTGCGCCGCGGTATTTCATTTTTCCCAATTCGCGAATAACGCACATTCCATCAATATCGACCATACCTAAGTTTGTGAATACAACATCATATCGCGCGATTTCATAATTAATTTCTTTGAGGGCCAATTGAGGGCTAGAAAAACAACTCACTTTTTCATAGCCAAGACGATTCAACATGCTACGAATTAGCATCAGCACAGACTCAGAGTCATCAATCACAGCGATAGTCTTTGTGTTACTCACATGGTTCACCAACCCAACGTCCCTATAAAATCTTTTAAGTTCTGAGTTTCTCATTAAGAATCGACAAATAAAGTCACTGTATTGACATTTATTCTATATCAGACTTTTCGCATGCTCCCATAAATTATTAGCCGAGATCCACTAATTGGGCAAAAAATTTACATCTATTTGTCTTATAAAGTAGAGAGTATGAATACAATCACACTTAACCAGATGAAAAATATAAATTAATAATATTAATATGATACCAGTATTATATGAGGGTAAATCAGACACTGCTTTCATAAACAGTTCAAATCGTGAAAAAAGTGCCGTCAAATAATAACCATCATTATCAATTAATAATTTAGTTAACAGTGATATTTCAGTTATATTATATAAAGAATGAAAGCCTATGTTACCAAATCAATCGATTACATATCGAGACCTTGCAATGGCTACTTTTGATTTGAGTCAAATCCCTCAAGATTAATTGCAGTCTCTCTCATTTTTTTGGTTGTACCGCTTCCAACTTATACTCAGCAGCCTGAAGATACTTGGGTGTAGGCAAGTTTGAAATGTGAAATGCTACACATATGCAGTCCTGCGCCAAAAGTCCGTCAGTTCTCATCAAAAAGCGCGTTTTGTCCCACTCTGACAGTGGCGAAAATACCAGCTCAACATCTGCATTAATCTAGCGAGACAGGAATCCTTCAATCACAGCTAATAAGTGCCGATGCTGTGTCGTCGCGGTGCTGATGACAATCACAATCAAGGTCACACCTTGATGTTAGTTTCTTGAAGAAGTACTTCTTCAATACCCGCAATCATGCCCTTCACACTAGCAAGTAGCTGGTTAACCTTTATCACGTCAGCCTTACATGCTTCCATTTCCTGAAAGCATACACTCAAAGGCAGCGCGCCACTCGATGCAGCTGAACCTTTAATACCATGGGCAAGCACACCAATCTGCTCAGTATCCTTCTCCGATATCGCGTTTTCCAATAAAACTAGATCAGACATTAGTGATTCCCAGAAAATGCTTAGAACGGCATCGATCATCTTCTTATCACCCGTACCGATCACGTTTTGTAAATGTTCGAAATCAATGAGTTCGGCCTCTACATTTGTCTCTGGTATTGAAGACCGTGGTGGTAAATTCTCATGTGAAGCAAACGTTCTCATTGGGTGATTTCTGATATTTTCGGCTAACACCGCGCGCAGCTTTTCAAGCTCAACAGGTTTAGCAATATAGTCATCCATTCCCGCTTGCTCACAGTTTTCTTCCTCCCCAACCAAAGCGTTTGCCGTTATCGCGATCATCAACGTCTTTTGGTGTTTGTCAGCCTCCAAGCGGCGGATCTCAGCCACCAGCTCAAATCCATCCATTTCCGGCATGTGACAGTCAGTCAAAACAATGGGGTACTGACCCGACTTCCACGCTGCCAATGCCTCAACACCATTTGAGGTCATTTCATAGCGATAACCGAGACTGGTCAATTGGCGCTCCAACACCATGCGATTTGTCGGCTGATCTTCCGCACACAGAATGACAATATTGTCTTTATCAATATCGTAGTCTTCAGTGTTATTGCTCGAATGGCGTAACAGAGTATGTTCCACAGTCTTGCTGTCAGGTTCTCTAAACCCGCATAGCACTGCGGCAGCAACAATCATTTCACTGGGATTAAGTGGCCTACCACCTAAGTAATAAAGCTGAGGGGTAACACTGCCTGATACGTCAGACTGTTCAGCGTCTAAAACTATATTTTTTAGCGTTAGATCATGGATATTCATTGGCTCGTTTAAGGTAACAACAATGACACGGCTATGATTATCCAGTGAGTGAGGCATCTTTCTTATCACCCGTTTTGGCTGGCACTGAGAGATAATATGCGAGCACGTTTCGAATATGTCGTTGTCTTTAACCATCACTACAAATGTGTAATCGCTAAAGTCATAATCACGTAACAAGGTGTCGTCAAACTCACTGTGGTTTAAAGGTAGCGTAATGGTGAATGTGCTACCTAAGCTTGGTTGGCTGGTAACAGCAATCTGCCCTTTCATCATTTCCACAAATGATTTGCTAATACTCAATCCAAGACCTGTACCGCCAAACTTCCGGGTGGTCGAATTATCAGCCTGTGTGAATGGTTTGAAGAGCTTACTAATTTTCTCAGGTGTCATGCCAACACCATCATCGGCAATAGAAATACGTAACGACGTATTGTCTTCAATGTATTCCGTAGACACTGTGACTGAAGCTTCCCGTTCGGGCTTATGTGAAAACTTGATCGCGTTGCCCACTAAATTCAGTAACACCTGCCGAATACGGATCGAATCCATTTTTATCAACGCTGGTATACGAAAATCATGCCGAATTTGCAGTGTGACACCTTTTGCTTGGGCGCTGACTCTGAGCAGATCTAAGGTCTTTTCGATCACATTGAGGAGATCAGTATCTCGGTACTCTAATGCCATTTGGCCAGACTCAATTTTCGAGAAATCGAGCACATCATTGATAATATCTAACAGTGAAAACGAGGAATCCCGAATGGTGGTGGTCATGCGCTGCTGTTCTTGCGTCAACTCACTTTCTCGTAGCAAGTCAATCATGCCAATAACTCCGTTCATCGGGGTACGGATTTCATGGCTCATAATGGCAAGAAACCGAGATTTCGCTTCACTTGCCTGCAAGGCTGTTTGGGATTCCTGCTCTAATTTCTTCTGAAGAATACGTTCATCCGTAATGTCGAGGTTAATACCGAATAATGTATATTGCTCACTGTTCGGATTGCGGTGTACATCGCCTGCGGCTTTTATCCACCTCACTTCACCAGTAAATCCATGAATAATTCGAAACTCTGCGTTAAACAAAGTATTGGCTTCAAGCGCGTTACCGACTTCTTTTTCGGCATATTCAACGTCATCCGGGTGAACCGATGACCGCCAATCCTCATACGTTAAAGGCTTGGAGTCTGACAAACCATAAAGATCAAACATGGCCTTGTCCCATCGCAGTTCACCGGAGTTAATATCCAATGACCAATTACAAATCCCCCCCGCGTTCGACGCTAATTTCATCCCACGGAGTAGCTCATCTCGCGTCTCTTGGGCTCGCACTAACTCCAATTCGGTTTCTTTACGCGCAGTATTGTCTTCCAATAAGTTAATGACAAATTTAGGCTGACCGTGGTCATCCGAGACAACCGAAGCCGACGCATTCAACCAAAACTCGTCACCGTGGAACATGTCGATGTTCGAACCGATGACATCATTGGCTGCGTATCCTGATAGTCTTTCAAATGCTTGATTGACATAGATTATCGGTTTTTTTATTTGACGAGCATCACTGACAATAATACCCGTGGCGGAAAATTCGATGGCGTGGTGTTGAATATCCTGCAGAAATTTCTGGTCATCATCGAGAGGACTGTGACGTTCCGATTCCACAATACGCTGGGCCAGGGCGAATGCCATTAACGTACAGAGTAATACAAGTGCAACCAGCATCACTGTTTGAAGTGTTTCTATTCCCATCAAGATCATACTGCCCACAATGCCAGTGATCATCACACCAAAGAGAAAGAAAATCGCAGGGAGTTTTGTCGTCAGCTTCATGTCTTTATTCTTTTCCAAGGCCATCAGTGATGTATCACCAAGGCCAAAATATGCGGACAAGGACTCAGGTTGTTTGGGTATAGAGCAAAACATGCCCTGCTGTTAAGTCACCCCCTACATCGGCTTAACAAACCTTATACAACCCATATCATATGTATATTTCTTCACTGTAAGGTTAGCTGAACATTGAAAGTTCATGATCAGAACCACCTATTTGGGATGGGTTTGCAAGGTTACGTTCGAAGCTAAGGAAAGTTGAAAGGCGGGATCGGTGATGATGAGAAGCGAATGGTCGACATATATGCTGCGCTTCGACTCTTGGAATTGTCACTGTCAGACATAATCGACACTGCGCTCAAGGTTCGATAGTTCTCGCCATAAAGACGCTGAAAGTCTTCACGCACATTACGGCTAACGTACTGCCACTCTCCTTTTTCAACACCGCCGTTTGCCGCTAACATTTTGAACGAACGCGGAGAAAAGGGATTACCCCAAAAACTGTTGTGCGTTTTATTCGCTGACCAGACATAGATGATGGTTTCGCTACTCATCATGGTGAGTCCGGGCGTGACGGTCACACCGATCCTCCAAGCAAAGTCATCTTGTGCTTTGAAGATTTCGTTGGTCACAGTGGGGGATTCAGAGACTTTCCAGTACCAAGAAATCCAAGGTGTCTCCGTTAAATCTATCTCCATTTCTCGAATCAACCCTGACGCGGAAGCCTCACTGCGCCCGTAAAGCACGGGAGCATTGAAATGGATATTTTGAACCAGCTGATACTCTGTTTCACCTTCAAAGCGCTTTTTCTCCCATTCTGACAAAGGCAAAAATGCCAGCTCAATATCTGCGTTGACCTGACAAGATAGTAATCCCCCGATCACAGCGAACAAGTGCCGATGCTGAACCATCTCTTTCTCCTTATTCAAGGATGAACACGGTATAAACATGAACATGTAAGGAGGAATAAATTTCATTCCATCTCCGTTGCACTAACCGTCGTGCTAATCGATGTGAAAACCGTTGTACTAGTCTTTGTGAAAACCGTTGTACTAAACTTTGTGAAATCCATTGTACGAACGTCGGTCATCACCAACCGCAGAGTTTCTTTCTGCTAGCGTCTATTTCGCAAGAACTCCCACCCTTGATACGAAGACAGTACTCTCAATTGCATACTCTAGAATCCTATACAGGCCGCAAGGGGTTCATCATGATCAATCAACCTAGACTCAAACCTAGCGCACTCACCAACAAATATGAACTTACGAAGGATTTCGGGATCACTGTTAATGGGGTCAATATCCTTGTCCCGCAGTACTTTCGCTATGACGGCGCCACTATTCCATCTGCGGCTTGGCAAATCACTTTCACTCCCTTTCATCCGGACATTATGATGCCTGCATTGGTTCACGACTGGTTGTTTTACAACCATCAAGTTTCTCGCAAAGAAGCAGATAGCATTCTCTATACGCTGCTTTGCCAAAATGGCGTCGATAACCTTCGGGCTAACATGATCTGGAGTGCAGTGAGGGCTGGAGGGCGATTTTTTTGGGACAATGACGAGGATGATAAAGCCTATTTAAGAACACTCTACGAACTGGTTAAAAACAAAAAAAATGTCAGTAAGTACTGCTTTCCTAAAGAAATCATCGACGGTAAGTAACACCAACTATCAGATTGGAAAGAACGTCATTGAGGCCATGCCATGCACAACCTGATTGATGGTGCGATTGGTACTATCGGCGACCATTGTCGCCATCATGTCTTGTATCACGATCATCTGACCGAGGACGCGTTCATAGCTGTAATTCGGTGTACCATCGACGGCGATGCCATTGCTTAACAGCATGAGCTCGCCATTGATATTTTTGCGGGTGTTAAGTAACCATGCAACGGTTTCGAGGTTGCGAGCGCTGTTATAGAGTTTTTGCTGGTCTATGTCGTCAAGCAAATAGAATTCAAGTTGGTTGTTATAGCTGCTGCTTATCATGCCGGTGATCCCCACCATCATGGCAAACACGCGGTCACCGTTAAACGTCTCTGAGAAAGCAAGATGCAAGGCGTTAATCCCATCCACGCCACCCAGTTCCACGTAGCCATTTTGCGGTCGCTTGACCGTCATGAAAGATTCGAGCCGATCATTGACCGTCATGTCGCTGACTTTGGCGAGTTCTCTTGGATTTCGTTTGTAGAGCTTGATCGTAAGTTCTTGCACTAAATCGCGGATTTCCATGATATGAATATCCGTGATCAAATCCATGTCCGATTTGGCGAGATTTTTAAATTCAAAAGGACGACTGGTACTGCTACAAGCACTTAAGACCATAACCAATGCCGTACACAACCATAGGCGACGTATCATTTTTACCTCATGTCTATCGAGTCCTAAAAAAGTGTAGGTGGCAGTATTACCGTTTGGGAAGCGTGCGACATGGGGTATGAGGGTTAAATCTATAAAATCACGATATTGTGACTCGCCATACCATCCTATAAAATCGCGCCAATCAAATTATTCTCCCAAGGCAAACCATGAATAAAAGTTTTCTGACCAATGCCATTGCAGTCGCTGTTTTCGCTGCAGGCTACTTCCTTGACCAACCTATCGCACTTTATGGCGGTCTATTCGCGCTGTCCGGCTCACTGACCAACTTACTTGCGGTACATATGCTGTTTGAGAAAGTACCGGGGCTTTATGGCTCAGGTGTCATTCAGGCGCGTTTTGAAGCTTTCAAACTAGGCATTCGCTCACTCATGATGGATCAGTTCTTTACCAAGGAGAATATTGACCGCTTCTTGAACAAAGAGATGTCAGACGGTGCAAACCTCAACCTCGATCCCGTGATCGAAAAGATTGATTTTAACCCAACGTTTGATGGCTTAGTGGATGTGATCAACAACAGTCAATTTGGGGGTATGCTGATGATGTTTGGTGGCGCAGAAGCCCTAACACCGCTTCGTGAGCCTTTCGTGGAAAAGATGCGCGAATCTGTCATCGAGATTACTCAGCAGGACAACTTCCGTGCAGCCCTGAAAAGCCAAATCGAACAACCTGAAATGCTAGGCGATATCACAGCAAACATTGAAACCGTGATTGAACAACGCCTCGACGAGCTAACACCAAACATGGTCAAAGATATCGTTCAAAAGATGATCCGCGAACATCTCGGTTGGCTAGTGGTATGGGGTGGGGTATTTGGTGGTCTGATCGGCGTAGTCTCCGCGCTAATTGCAGGCTAGTTGACGCAATTAACAAAGTCACTGATAACATAGCCACTAAAAAAATAGTCACCTAAAACCTAGTCAGCAAAACGTTCAACATATCTCGGCACCTTAGGGTGCCGTTTTTTGTAGCACTAACATCTCTTAGGCACAAGTCACAAATATATGATCTAATTATGAAATTCCTTTCGCGTGCGCCACAACCTCGCTGATTCACTTCTACACTAAATGCATATTCTTTTGTCGCGAAATTGCGACACTATAACTGTCTTTCACACGAGGTGAATTTATGGCCAAAATACGGACTTACACGTTAGCGTCTGCGCTTATCGGTGCGCTGTTTGCATCTTCTGCTTCAGCATTGGTGTTACCGCTTTCCGTTGGTGCAGATGCGGGTGTTGCCAATGTGAAGTACAAAGGCCGCAGCGCGACGGGCTTTTTCTGGTCTGTCACGGGCAACCTTAAACTCACCAGTATGACCAGTATTTATTCAGGCTACGGTGAAACCACCGCTGATATTCCTGATGAAAGTGGCATCGACCAAAGTTTCACGTCAGTCTCTGTGCCGCTCGCTTTACAAGTGCGTGTGCCTATTGTGCTCGGTGATGTTTACGTTCGCGGTGGCGCTAACTATTACGAAAACACTTATGGCACTGAAGTGGAAGATGGCTATGGTTTACTCGGCGCTGTTGGGTTGAGCTTAGCGCCTGCGATTGGTCCAGGTATGGCCATAGAAGTGGGATATCAAGATCGCGGCAACGCCGAAACTGGCACTGTCTCTATTGGTGCACGTCTAAATTTCTAAGTGCTTCAACGTCACTCGTAACGCGAAGTGTCAGGTCAGAGAATAACGATACCCACTCTCGCGCAACGCGTGTGAATGACAGAATCAAAAACAGCGCTCTCGGCGCTGTTTTTATTTGTGTTATTACATATACCCTTAGAGATTGACGCTAGATTTCACGTTCTCGCTCCCCGCAGTCCAGACGACTCACTCATCCGCTTTAGTGCGCGCGTTACTTCGAAGCATTATGAATCGCAAGGTACGTCTCCGCCTGCTCTTTGCCCATATAGCGCCCTAGCGTCTTGGCTTGAACATTTCGCAAGTCCACCACAATCAAACCATCTAGCGCATTATTAAACGCGGGGTCGACGTTAAAACATACCAGTTTCCCATTCAATCCCAAGTATTGTCGTAACAATACGGGCACCCCTAAACCGCTACTCATTCGACTGAGTACACGAGAGAGCACTTGCATGTCACCTAGCGCTGTCAGCATAGTGGTATGCCAAGGCACAGGATCAGACGTTTCTAATGGTGTGGTGGGTTTTACCAATTGGGCTTTATCATCATCGTAGTGATGAACGCTGAGGCTTTCTGCCAATAAGCGCCTCGCTTTTATAGGATAATCATTGCTAATGCTGACAGGGCCAAAGAGTGTGGTGATATGCGGATGACGACTTACGTATTCTGCAATGCCTTTCCAAAGCAAAAGAAGTGCCGATAGGCTGCGCTGATACTTTGCATCGATCACCGAACGTCCCATCTCCAAAGACACATTCATGCTGTCCACAAAGCGCTGATCATATTGGAATAGGCTCCGTGAGTACAACCCTTCAATACCCTGTTTTTTAACAATATTTTGCACTTGCCCTAGACGATATGCGCCAACCATACTCTGCGCTTCTCTATCCCAAATAAAGAGGTGCAAATAATAGGTGTCGTATTCATCCAAGTCGCACGCAAGCCCTGTTCCCTCGCCTACAGCACGAAAGTTGGCTTCACGCATTCGACCGATTTCTTTGAGTATACGAGGAATGTGTTCGCTGGTTGTGCAGTACACATCAAATTCGCCGGAGGACAGTAATTTGGCATCATCTGGCAAATGTCTGATTTCCTCTTCAATGACATCAACACCTAGCGCATCAATAATCGGCTCTGCATCATGAATATCAGAAGGGGCTTCGAGGGCTTTGTCCTGATGTAACAGGTAGGTATTCAGTCGTAAGTAGTTAACGAGGCTATCGTCGCTTTCAAAGCCGCGACACTCTTTCCACTTAATGGGCTCGCCAATCGTTAAGGAAATGGGTTGCCCACGTTTATTAAGCAACTCTCTTCCTAACAGCACGGTACGAAGAAGTGGATGAATGACACCCGCACGATAGAATTTTCGACTGTTCCGCCCACCAATGAATATCGGCAGGGCTGTCGCTTTGTGCTTTCTGACAATAGCGGCCACAGAGCGACTCCACGCTTTGTCACTCAACACACCATTTTCGTCAAACGTCGAGACTTCACCCGCAGGAAAAACCAACAACAGGCCACCATCACTGACGTGTTGATGTGCTTCACGCAACGCACGCATGTTAGCGCGCCTAGCACTTTCACCTTCAAATACATCAACACCAATGAACAAGTCACTCAGTTCAGGAATGCGTTTAAGGTAATAGTTTGCTAGCACTTTGACATCAGGCCGCACTTCACGCAGCACTTTGGCTAAAATGACCCCTTCTACGCCCCCCAACGGATGATTCGCGACAACCACGGTACTTCCTGATGTCGGAATATGACCGATGTCCTGCGAAGAAACGTGATAGTCAATGCCCAACACATCGAGGGTATAGGTAAGAAAACTGTCAGTATCAATACCTTCAGGGCGGAGGCGGTAATACTTGTCTAGGGTACGAAGGCCAGTCATTGATTCCAGCGTTTTTTCGACCATGCCAAAAGGCGTTTTTCTTGGTAACAGAAAAGGACTTGTATTCATTCTCTCTCCCTAATGAAACGCAATATGGTGGCACTGCATTTCTTTGCTATTCGCCTATTGGCAAAGTGATAGTGATAAGTCCCTAACAGCTACTCATTCAACGACTCAGAAACGTGCTTACGCGTTGATGGGAATTAACGTTTTGCCCAATTTTTATCGCCAGTCTCAATGAAACCTTCGATATCTTGATTCCAGGTCTCAAACGTCTCTTCGTTGTAATTGAGGTAAAGTTTGTTATCTACCACTTTCCAAAGCATTGGATCACCCGGAGCTAGTGCGTCATTCGCGGCAATGGCCCACGAACAATGACCGCCGTATTGCGGGGCATACTGCGCTGGATTTGCCAAAAACTTGTCAAGGTTAGCTTGGTTAGCAAATTTCCAAGTCACGCCATCGTGTTCAGTCTTAAACGTCGAACTTCCTTCTGTTGGCATACCATCAAAAAATGAGACGGTGTCGTAACCACTCACCGCGTCATTGCCAAAAAAGCCTGTATAAATTTCTTTTGCTGCAAACACGTTCGTCGAAAAAATCAGAGCAAACACAGACAATAAAATTGATTTCATAGATATCTTCCCTAATTAACGTTTTGCCCAGTTCAAATCACCCTGAACAATGAAGCCGGGAATATCTTTTTCCCATTTGTTCTTTATCGATTTGTCGTAGTTGAGGTACAACTTGCCATCAACAATATTCCAGTAAGCTGGGTCGCCCGGTGCTAGATCATCTTTCTCGGCAATGGCCCACGCACAGTAACCGCCGTATTGCGGTGCATACTGTTCTGGATCTGCTAAAAACTTGTCGAGGTTAGCCTGACTTGAAAACAGCCACTCAGCGCCTTTGTAATCTGTTTTGAATTTAGATGAACCTTTTACAGGGCCACCTTCAAAGTAAGAAACGGTGTCGTAGCCACTTAACGCCTTACTGCTAAAAAAGCCTGTGTATACTTCATCAGCAGCGAAGGTGGCTGCCGAAAAAAGCAGTGAAATCAGTAATAATATCCGAGACATATCATCTCTCCATGTTATGTATTGATGGCTTGGTATATATGACCGAGCTACACCTGTTTCCTTTCAGAATTTTCATCAAAACTCTCATCAAATTTTCACCGATATCTCGTCTGTCATTGTGTTAATCACTCGCAGCCAGTCGCAACGATAACGATTGCCGCCCAAGCAATGTCCTTACAGCCTCCCCCTTTTGACAAGGGGGCCCATCGACATAAAT
This sequence comes from Enterovibrio makurazakiensis, assembly GCF_050336585.1. Lineage (NCBI taxonomy): Bacteria > Pseudomonadati > Pseudomonadota > Gammaproteobacteria > Vibrionales > Vibrionaceae > Enterovibrio > Enterovibrio makurazakiensis. Next base: position 68,622 of record NZ_JAKJSE010000031.1, on the reverse strand, counting down.
CATTTCGACGTGCTCAGGCGTCACTTTCAGGTGAGTAAAACTCACTGTGTTCGCATCGTCGCGATGCATACAAACCGATTTATAACCAGCCTCGGGGACATGACTCCGATGAAACTCCCACGCTTTTTCGATGGTACGTGGCTCGGTCATAATGATGTTATGTGCCTGTCGACGAGCTTGCATCACTTCAGTAAACGCAACAGACGAAGAAATCATAGGTTCAATACTTGGTCTTTGCGTAAGCACGTGACCGTCCCACTGAAAAGCAATGACATGACCATGAGTCGAAGAAAGGTCAGGCGCAAATACCAAAAGCGTGAAAGGCGCATAGGATCCCAGATGAAGATTATTCAAAGTGGAAACCACATCAGAAACCATCAATGACGGCGCGAGCATTTTGACCAATAAGCCGCGGCTAATTAACGGTAATTCAGGAATGTCGCCTTGGTAATAATTCAACAGACAGAGTGACAAACCATTGTGATTGGTCGCCATCCATGTACCGCCTCCATCGGGGTCAACAGGCATCAAGAACGATGTATTACCCTGTGACAACAACTGAGGTGGATGCGCGATCGCCCGCCCCTTCTGCTCATCTCTATTGAAGAAGACGTCGTAACCCGATTCATGCAATAACCAGCTAACTGTGCACATTTAATCGCCCTCTCGATAATACGTTGCCGTCGCAGCTGCCATCCCAAACGTCTCAGCGCTCGATATTCCTTGAGCGCACAAACTCACACGGATCAAAGCAAAGTGATGCACCGCATGGCTGGCAACGAAAGAGAGTTCACGCCCAAGGGTGGAATGGGTCACTGACGCGACATGATGCGTCAAGCTCACTTCGCCACTCACATTGACGAGTGAGAGCAAGTCATCCTCACTCAATGCATCAAGCCAGTCACAAAGCGAAATCCACTCGGTTATGGCAATCGCTTTCTCTTTTTCAACAGGGTGTGCGCGTCGACGAACATCGTAATCAATAAAATCGGACCTAGGGCAAACCGTAATGGCATGAAAAACATCGAGGATATGGCGCATGTGCTGGCCAATACTGCTCTGTAGATAAGGTGCTGCGACATGGTTATATTGCGCATCAGAAAGTTGATGTAACAATTCTAAAGATTGCGCCGCGACATCCATTCCACCAATCACTTCAGCAGGCGACGTGGAACAAGAACCTAAATTGGACTTCATCACGACATCCTTTGCTAACATGCTTTCCCCTTCATCTTTAAAACACAAATTGGATTGATTCATTATTGTTTCGCGCATCACTTCGTTCAGTCTGTTGACGGGTAATGACGTACCAAGGCTTTTTCCCGTTGCCATGCCTTGTAAAGCTCACCCAGTGTTGGCACTTTATGCCCCGATTTACGCTGTAAATCGCCAATTTCAAACAGGATCCGATACTGCTCGAGTAGGGTTGAGAAAGCCTCTTTCAAGGAGGCTTCTCTATCCCAAATATGTGCGGCTTCACTGCTTGCTCCATTGACTTCGATGAGCGCAAAATCGTCACCACGCATTAGGCTTTCAATATCACGAAACTTGAGGTCTATCCGTCCGTAGTGAAACCCGGGAAAGTCATCAAAAATTTCATCTAAACGCGCCACCAGCGCATCAGTAATAAATTCGCAGCCATTTCTAAATATAGCGCCTCGGCTATGACTCCCTGCGAACGCCAACCTAAATGTTTCGCCTTCAGCCAGCACAAGATTCAGTTTGTCTTCATGGCGGTCACGATATAAATGGCGCACTTTGCTGGCACGGGGATCACCATCAATAAGCTCTGCTAACGTGCGTTGACCATCTCCGACAACGAAAGGGTTATATTTCAGCGTTAACGAAAATATCCGCCCTCGTTTTTCCTCGGGATAGCGCACGTAAAACACACCAGCTTCCGCGTTATATGGCGCTTTTTGTTGCAGCATTAAGCGCGCGCCATCAGGAAACAGACGTAAGTAGTCTTCCAGCTCTGCTTTGTTTTCCACCAAACGCACACCCGCACCACGGCAACCCAAATCAGGCTTCGCGACGACAGGAAAACCCAAGCCCGCATCGTGCAGAGCAGAAAGTGCTTGGTGAGCTTGAGATTCCGCCGACGTGGTATTCTTTTCCCACATAACATAAGGCAGAATCCAAGGTTTGGCGCGTTCACCGGCAAGAGACAAAATGGCGTCTTTTGACTCGCCAACCATGCCACTAAGTTCAATGCCAGGGTTCGCTATCAGTGGCAAGCTCGCACTGCGATATTTAATGCCATACCAAATCCACTGCACCGCTACAGGTGCATAAAATATCCATCCAGGCCAAAACTCAAAGGCAGACACAGCTTTGCCTTTCATGTTGAGCGGCGGCATTCCATGGTTAACGGGCAGTGCGGGATTTGTCTTCTCGTCCACCAGTTTTAATCGGTGCAAACTGCTTTCTCCTTAAGCTTGTTTCCAGCAAAACGGTTAACGCCGTACAACAGAATCAGTACGACCGGAATCAGTCCCCAACTTAGATTGCTATGGATCCATTCAATTTCGCCCAGTTGGTACACCAAGGTGAACACCACAGCTGTCCACAATGCCGTTGCGAGCAGCACCGCGGGCAAAAAAGCGCGCAATCCTACGCGGAAAAAGCCGCTTAAGCAGAAACCCACAAAACGCAGTCCGGGGACAAAGCGAATAAGGAAAAGATTGCTGACGGGATTAGCTCGCAGTTTTTTGCGGATCAAACGCACGCTGGGTTTCGTGAGCAACAAGCCACGCAACCAACGCCATTTCCTTGCCCATACACCCAGTGCATAAAGACCCACATCGCCGCTCGCGATTCCTACAAAAATAGATAACAACGCCATTGGAACCGTCATAACACCTTGAGCCGCTGCCACACTCGCAGTAATAATCGCGAGATCTTCAAGCAAGTACGACAACAAAATCACCGCGAAAAAAAGGGTCAACGGCGAATATTGCAAAAGGGTTATTGTTACGTCATTCAAAATGTTGCCCTGTTCGGCTGCTTATCTCTTAGAGAGTAGACAGGTTAAAAAGCAATTCGCTTTCAGATTGCTCATAAACTCTTTAAATTCACAAAAATAGGACACTGAACACGCCAAATTTGTACCATGCACTCACTATTGCAAATGTCTTATTCTCTAAACTTTGGAAGATTTGCGTTGCTGAATGATCGTGACACACTGATGCGTAAATTTAATGAACGAGCAAACACACCATGACTAAAACAACATCTCCTTTTCTCCGGTTGCAAAACGAAATGACCGAATTCGCCAAAGCTCGTGACTGGGAGCAATTTCACAATCCGAAGAATCTTGTCATGGCACTGAGTGGTGAGGTAGGGGAACTCGCAGAATTGTTTCAATGGCTGACACCAGAGCAAGCGGCAAATTTCCCTGCCGACAAAAAAGAAGCGCTAGCTCACGAGCTGGCAGATATTCAACTTTATCTGCTTCGCATCGCTGATAAGTGCCACGTTAATCTTGAAGATGCCTGCGACAAAAAACTCGCACTAAACAATGAGAAGTACCCCGTCGATAAATGCTACGGACGCGCAGTCAAATACAACGAGCTATAAATATTCACGACATATCTCACCCATCGTCACCCATCACCCGCACACAGATTGATGCCAACGGTCTTCGCTGGCATCAATTTCAAATCCACATCCCATTTATGAGACTTACGCTAGACTTTTACTTATGTGCATTCACTTGCAAATACATTGCATTGTCTCTGCGAGTACAAAGCGCATGGTGAACCCAAGCCCTCGGCAGTGAACACAGTGGTTGGCTAGCTGTCATCCACACAACTTTCAACTTGAAATCATGGGAATGTAAATGGCATTCGTTAGCGAGCAAGAACATTCAACAGACAACTTTTCTGATGGTGCTTTGTTCACGCGCGTGGTCTTTGTTTTTGTTGGGTGTTTATTCACAGCACTCCTCGCCATTTATTTGCTGCGCCAACCCGGCAGTTCAGCATTCACTTGGTATGCTAACGGACTTGCTATCACGCTTCTTACGCTTGCTCCAAAATCTCAACGATGGGTTCTCCTCGGCACCGCATTTTTGGCTATTTTGCTCGCCAATATTCTGTTCGGTGATGCACTAATACAAAGTATTCTGCTTTCGCTCGCCAACACATCAACCATTGCAGCTGGCACCGTCGCTCTGGCGTATATCAACCGCACATCATCACCATTCATTTCAATGCCTGCATTTTACCTTTTTGTGTTGTTAGTGGTTTGCTTAAGCCCGTTACTGGGGGCCCTGAGTGGCGGTTACATCTTGCATAAGGCGCTGGCAATTCCCTTTATCGACATTGTCTCAAATTGGTATTTTGGAGATGTCATAGGTATCTTGGCCATCACCCCCTTTTCCTTTGTGTTGTTAAATCGTCCCTATCACCTCCCCTCTTCACTCGTCTCCCCCAAGACTCTCATCTTAATTGCGGGGATAACATTGCTTTGTGGCTATTCCCTTTCACACGTTGCGTATCCTTTCATTGCAATTGCGTTCACGCTGACGCTTGCAAGCTCAATGCTTGACCGACTATCGGCCTTCACTAGTGCGTTTGCAGTTTCATTAATACTCGATGTGCTTTTAGTCTCACCGTCAACAAACCTTGCTGAAGGCGTATTTGAAACAGTGTCGTCACACTTACTCCCCCCTGTTGCAGGTGCCATGTTGATAGGCATCTTGCTTGCGGTGAAATCGGCTCGATTACAACAGATACAAAAAATGAGCGATGAAAAAGCCTCACTATTTTCGGATGCCATGGACGTGTCTGTTGTCGGGATGGTGATGGTGTTGCCAGACGGACAGGTGATGACCACCAACCGAAGCTTTCTCGCAATGGTTGATATGAATGCAGACGAGATGGATGGTAAAGACTTCAACCGCTTCATTTTTCATTCAGACCGAAAAATCGTTCACCAACATTGCCATGACTTGATCATGGCGAATGCGTCTAACTTTCAAGTTTCAGCTCGTTTACTCACAAAGAAAAAACTCGTGATTTGGACGCAAATTGGCGTGTCAGCGGTCCGAGATCGCTGGTCAGGTGAAGTCACCAGTTTTATCTATCAAATTAGGGATATCGACAAAGAACGGCGGATTGATACAGAACGTAACTTGTGGTCGCAGAAGTTTGAGTTTGCTTTGGGCATCAACCGTATCTCTGTGTATGAAATGGCAACGAATACTAAGTATATTCAATTGTCTGAGAATGCCTTTCAGGCGATTGGCATTAACGCTTTGAGCATAAGGAAAATGTATGAATGGATGGCGCGCATTCACCCCGAAGATCTGAGAGAATATCAACATTCCATGAGCCAAATAGGGTCTGAAGCCTTGGCAATGGAGTACCGCATATTAGATGACAACAACACCTATCGATGGATCCGCGACTGCAGCCAACCGGTGGAAAACAAAAATGATGACGTGGTTGACACAGTCATCGGCACTATCACCGACATAAGCCATGAGCGCAATAAAGCTCCTGAGAGCGCACACAGAAATGCGCTAAACCATCAATTAGAAGCTGGCCAAATTGCCATTTGGGAGTACCACAGAGATACGGATGAGCTTATCTGGGATGCGGAAATGCACTCGCTCTTTGGTTTAACGACCAACGACACCATCAACAAGCAATCGTGGCGCAATCTCTTGCATGCTGACGATCAACGGAAGTTTGATGCACTGTTTGTCACAACGTCTCCGTCCAAGTACTCAGATCACTACCAGACCGATGTCCTAAGAACTGCCAATCTCCCCGAAGACACCTGCTACTACATCATGATAAAAGCAACCCGCGACGATCCTCAACGCCTTGTCGGTATCTGTACGCCTATACCCAATATTGACTCAACCACACATCATGACACCAACAGCCTACTGTCAGCAGCAATTCATGCCTCTCACGATGGCATTATCGTGTTGGATGCTAACCTCAACATTCAGTCGTTTAATGAGCAAACGTACGACATTGTGCATTGCAATGAAAGTGACATAGGCAAACCCATTGATGCTCTGTTTTCATTGTTTGATGGAGACCAATTACTGTCATTTGAACAGATACTTAACAGCGCTCGCGGAGAGTATTTCTCCATCGACAACGTTTTTTGGTTACAAACTGCAACAGGGATCGATATTCAAATCGCTCTGTGTGCCAAGCCCGCCTTATCAAACAATAATGTCTTAGAAGGATGGATCGTTACCCTTCAGCACATATCCAAAGCGAGTTGGGTCGATGTGTCAAACAAACACATATTAGTGGATACGTTAACGGGACTTCCGAACCGCAAAGATTTTGAAGGTGTACTGCAGCATCATATCGACGCACTGGCTCGAAAATCAGCTGAACACATTGTCGCTGTTATTAAATTAAAAGGGCTTAGATCGCTATCAGATCTACTCGGTAAGCCTGCTGGTGAGCAAATCATCAAGTCGTCAGCGTTGCTGCTCAAAACCGAGATAAAAAGTGATGAGTACCTGGCTCGAATCGATGACAACAAATTTGCTGTACTTCTGCCTCAGCATTCTCTCGTTGCCGCCAAGGAACGAGCCGAAAATATCACCTCAAGGCTTGATAAGCTTCAGTATCAGCATGATTCGCCAAGCCTTGGAATTACGAGTGTCATTGGATTGGCTGTCATTGATGATCAACACACTACGGCTTTGCAATCTCTTTATCACGCGGATGTTGCTTTGACATCCGCGTTACAACTTCCCGACGTGCGAGTCGCTGCCTTTGATGAATATACCCTCGACAAAAGCCATTCATTTGGCAATGACAACCTACTCCACCAGATCGATACCGCTATATCCAATCAAGCCTTCACCTTGCTATGTATGCCTATCGTCGCTCATCGCAAAGACCTCCCAACGTGGCATGAGGTGCTCATTAGAATGATCACTGATGAGGGCAAACTGCTGTTACCTCATATATTTTTTAATGCCGCAGAAAAAACGGGCCGGCTCATCAACATTGAACGCTGGGTGTTCTGTGAGGTATTAGAAACACAGGGCAAAGCACTGCAAGAAGCCGGGCTTTCTATCGCCATCAACATTTCTTCACCTGCTTTCTATGACGATGATTTCATTAAATATTGCATTGCACTGGTCAAGAAAAGCCCATTGCCATCATCGCGTCTTTGCATTGAAATTCACCAAAGCACACTTGTGATTGATAAAGCAAAAGCCAGAGAAGTTATCTCGTCATTTAGAGAGTTGGGGTGTGAGGTCGCGATTGATAATTTCGGTTCTGACGTCAGCGTCTTTAGCTATCTAAAAACGCTCAACATCACCATGCTGAAAATCGACAGTAGCCTCATATCACTCATGAAGTCGAGCCGTGTTGAGCAACGTATCGTTGAGTCGATCAAACAAATCAGTGACTCGATGAACGTCAAAACGGCAGCTGCTAAAGTGAATAACGAAGATGATTACCAGCAAGTGCAACGGGCGAGTCTTGATTACTCTCAAGGCTATGTTTACGGTGAGCCAATGCCGCTCACACGCGTTATTTCTTCATCAAAGGTAGGGATGAGCCATTCTTTTATCTACCCCAAATCAGCCAGCTGAACCGTACAAAATTCAAACGTATTCATCACAGAGTCATTAATCCTTTCTTTCCATTTGGCTCTTTATCACTTTCAATGCTAGCGATAAACACTAAACGCAAAGGCTAGCAAATGAGAGATTGTGACTATTTGGTGATTGGTGCAGGCATTGTTGGGCTTAGCGTGGCGCATGAACTGCAGACGCGTTTCCCCAACGCCAGTGTCATCGTTGTCGACAAAGAAGAGCAGGTCGCGAGTCATCAAACTGGTCGCAATAGCGGCGTTATTCATGCCGGTGTTTACTACACACCGGGCAGCATGAAAGCCAAGTTTTGCACCGAAGGCAATCTGGCTATTAAAACGTTCTGTCGTGAACATGCCATTCCGTTTGAAGAATGTGGAAAGCTATTGGTCGCCACCAATGCCACTGAGCTCCAGCGAATGGAAGCATTGAAAGTCCGCGCAAAAGAAAATGGTTTAGCGTTTGACGTACTCGATGCTGCACAGCTTCGCCAGAAAGAACCTAATATTAAAGGGGTTGGCGCCATATTTGTGCCATCGACAGGCATCGTTAGTTACCGCCAGATCTGCGAAAAACTCGGAACAATGATCAAGAGCCATGGCGGGGACGTTTTGTTCAATGCTAGCGTCGAGTATATTCAAGAAACCGATGATGGTGTCACGGTGGTTGCCGGGACACAAATACTCCATGCCAACAAGGTCATCGCCTGCGCAGGTATCATGTCCGATCGTATCATTCGAATGCTAGGCGAAACGCCAGACTTCCAAATGGTGCCTTTTCGCGGTGATTACTTCCAATTACCGTCACAACACAACAGCATCATTTCAAGCCTGATATACCCCATCCCAGACCCCGCTCTCCCGTTTCTCGGTGTCCATCTCACTAAGATGATCGATGGAACGGTTACCGTTGGGCCAAACGCTGTATTAAGCCTTGCACGTGAAGGCTATTCACGATTTTCATTTTCGATGAAAGATACCGCTGAGATGCTGCAATATGGCGGTTTTTATAGCCTGATTCGCCGTAATTTCTCATCGGCAATGAAAGAGCTTCGCAACGGCTTATGGAAGCAAGGCTATTTAAAAGAAGTCCAAAAATACTGCCCAACTCTTAATCAAGATGACTTGCTCACCTACCCCTCCGGTATTCGCGCACAAGCCGTTTATCAAAACGGCGATATGGTCGATGATTTTCTGTTTCATCAAACCGCGCGCTCCTTGGTGGTGTGTAACGCTCCTTCTCCGGCGGCAACGTCCTGCTTCCCTATTGCGCGGCACATTGTTGACAAATCGACCAATTAACGTCAACTGACGGATTTGGCAGTGCTTTCGTCACGATTTCCCACAAATCCCTTTCCTTTTTTGAAGGCTGGGCATAGCATCGTCGCCACTATTCTAGAGTGGGCCACTGCCCCTCTCGGCCTTACGCCTAGCATTTGACAAAAGCACGCTTCACGCTAAAAAAGAGATAAAAAATCGCCATGAGAAAAGCAGTTCTCCTTCTATGTACTGCGCTGTTCACAGGGTGTGCGATACCCCCTGAAAGCAACGACATTGTTACACCACCTATTGCTGGGCAGCCCCTCTCAGATGCCAACAAGAAAGCAATCGCCACCTTATTTTCGCTGCTCGCCAAAGAAGCCAAGAAACACTGGGGGGATGACGATTACGTTGAATCCAGTAAGCATCGCTATGTGAAATATCTTGATGGCTATCAAACACGCGCACACATTGATTTTGAGGCGGGGAAAATTTACGTTTCAACCGTGTCTCAGCACCAACCGATGGAAAAACTGCACAAAGCTATCGTACAGACGGTACTGATGCCCGCCGATCCGAAAGACGTAGAACAGTTCAGCGACAAAGATGTAAAGCTCACAGGTAAACCTTTCTTCATGGGGCAAATTGTCGACCAGGAAGGAAAATCCATTGAGTGGGAGTGGCGCGCCAATCGCTTTGCCGGTTATATGATTGAGAACAAGCTACAATCCAAAGCAATTAAGCAAGGCAAAGCGTATTACGTTCAAATTGATATGGTGAAAGACCACCTTGAGCAACGCGAATACCAATACGCCAATTTAGTACGTGATGCTTCAAAGCGCTATGATATTCCCGAAGATCTGATTTACGCGGTGATCAAAACCGAAAGTAGCTTCAATCCATACGCGGTTAGTCATGCTGGTGCTTACGGCTTAATGCAAGTCATCCCAAAAACGGCAGGTGCGGATGTGTTTAATCTGGTCAAGAAAAAGCCGGGCATGCCGACCAAGGAATACCTCTTCGATCCAGCAAGTAACATTGATACTGGTACGGCTTACCTGCATATTCTGAAAACCCGCTACCTGCGCGAAGTAACGAATCCATCTTCACGCCACTTCAGCATGATTTCGGCATATAACAGCGGGACAGGTGGCGTACTTTCCACCTTCCACACAGACAGAAAGAAAGCCATGGTGATGTTGAACCAGAAATCACCGACTCAGGTGTACGACGCGCTCACCACCGAGCACCCGAAAGATGAAGCGAGGCGCTACTTGCAAAAAGTGCTGTATTTCCAAAAAGACTTCAGCCAAGGAAAGATATAAATACTAACGCCCCAAATAAGGGGCGTTTTTTGATCAGTTTCGCAGCCACTTATACATCACGTAACTATCAACCAAGCCTAACTGAGCATGCTGATAGGCTTTAGGGATCGTACCGACAATAGCAAACCCGAGTTTCTCCCAAAGCCTAACGGCGGCGTCATTAGTCGACACAACGCTATTAAACTGCATGGCATCGAAGCCAAGTTCAATGGCTACGTGTTGTGAATGTTCACACATACGACGCGCAATGCCTTTGCCTCTGGCCTCACTGGATACCATATAGCCACAATTACAAATGTGGCTACTCGGCCCCATCGCATTTGGCTTAATATAATACGTGCCAAGAACATGTCCATTTTCAACAAAGACAAAAGCTTTTTGCGGCATTTCACACCATAAAGTATAAGCCTGTGCTTGCGTCATACTTGGGTCAAAAGCATAGGTTTCTTGCGCCTGAATTACCGCGGAGAAAGTCGGCCAGAACAATGCAAAATCTTCTCTGGTGATGTCCCTAATCATACTGCTTTCCCTATGAGTATTCTGTTTATGGCGTCTGTCACGTAGAGCCAGCGATACCTTTAGCCTGATGCACCTTGTGACGATTCTTGCGTGCCTGAGCCTGTTCTAATTTGATTGAACAATGGACTGGTGCGTCTTAAAACGCTTATCAGCCATTCATGATGTTTGCGCTCACAACACGCACTCCAACCTTGCACCCTTGACGTCAAACCCCAGTTTTTTAAACAAGGCTTGAGATCGGAAGTTATCACCATCGATATCGGCATTTAGCTTTCTGATACCGAATGACTTTGCATACGCAAACAGCAACAACAGTGCTTCTGACATATAACCTTGCTGCCAGTACTCTGAATTCAGCAAACAACCCACTTCACATGAGTGGTCAGCTTCACTAAAACTATGCAAACCACACGTCCCAATAACTTTATTTGAGGCTCGCTCTACCACCGCCCATTCCAATGACTCACCGGACTTCTCTAGCCGTACCACGCTTTCCAGCAATTGCAGAATCATCCCTTGAGAACTAAACACTGGGTCTGACGCAAACTCCATGGTTTGGGCATTGCCATAAATCTCAAACAGATCGTCGGCATCACTCGTTTGGATGGTCCTTAAATCAACTCGGTTTCCCGATAAATCAGGTTTCATTTTTCTCCTTTGCCCTAAACAAAGTCATGCGGAAGCTAGGAAAAACCGACTCGGAAATGACTGATTCACATATCAGTGGAGAAATAACTCCTATCGCCAATTTTCAGGATTATTGCATTTCTCACTTTCTAAGTACTTTTCTGGAAGTGTCGCGATATAGGCTTCGCCCGCACATGTACCTATGATGGTTCCCCAATGAGATCCATCCTTGGGCTGCACGAAAATTTCTGGCAACTGATCTTGATAGTTGGTTAAGCAAACTCGTGTTGCGGATGCCGCTGTTTCTTCGCACTGTACGGGAGTGACATCAAAGCACTGTCGGAAATACTGTTGGGGGGCACAGAATGCGGTGGGTAGCGCTGTTTTCATCGCGTTGACCCAGTCTGCTTTCTCAACTTCAAATGCACTTGTCGAAAAAGACCCTGCGATAGATAACAAAGCGACATATTTTAGAACGTTCATTTACCTTCCTTATTGGTATATACCCAAATAACCTAAAGATGCAGGATTCAGCGAGGTTTACCGACGTTATGATCAAGGCGTCTGCAAACTCGCACGAAGGGAGACCCTCAGGTTGATTGAGTTAACGTTGATTGAGTTAAGGTTGAGAGATAACACGTCGAAATCTTAGAGATTAAAGCACGCATGTTGAAGCCTTTTAACATCCAGTTAGCGACTCTTAGAGGCATGTTTTATCTTAATGATTAGACATACAAAACTATCAATTCATCCTGACTGAATTGTAAGCACATCGGGTTCAACGCTTTGTTGCAGAGTAGAGAATATAGTACGAAGTTAAAAGCGAGAAAGCGATTTGTCGTTGCCGACAAATCGCTAAACTAAAATGCCTGAGGCATAGACACGTTCACGCCTAAACCCGGTTTGCTGTCTGTAAGTGTGATCGTGCCGTGATGCAAGCCTGCAACGGCCTTGGCGAGAGAAAGCCCTAAGCCTAAACCACCATCGGTACGGCTTTTGTCCACGCGATATAATCGCTCAAACACACGCTCTCGCTCCGCTTCGGGAATACCTGGCCCGTTATCTTCGACAGTTAACCAAACGTCGTGGCTGGTTGACGATCTGCCGCAACTTAACTTGATTTGGCTGCCTTCAGGGCAGTATCTCAGGGCATTTTCAATCAGGTTCGCGACTTGTTGAATAAGCAGTTCTCTGTCGCCTTGCAACAAAAGCGGTTCAGTTGGCAGATTCACCACCAACAGCATTCCGGCATCCTCAGCGACATCACCATAGATTTCCGTCACGGTATCCATGATTTGTACCAAGTCCACCTGTGTAAAACGGCTTCGACGGGCTCCTGATTCAATTTGAGATATACGTAGAAGCGCATCAAAAATTGAAGCCAATCGTTGTGAATCGGACAACGCATGATCAAGCTCCAGCATAAACGCGTCTTGCTCTGTCACGTTCAATACTTCGGCCTCTTCACGCAACGTTAAAAGGTTATGGCGTAAACGGGTAATTGGTGTTTTTAGTTCGTGGGCGATGTTGGACGAAATATCGCTCATTGCCGCGACGGAGCCTTCAAGGCGAGATAGCATTTCATCGACGGAAACCGAGATTCGGGCGAGGTCATTGTAGGTATGTCGTTCACCTGTACGCGCAGACAAATCGCCATCGGCAGCTAAATTCAAAACACGCTCAATACGGTTAATGCGTTTTTGGCTCATTCGCCCCATAGCAATCACGATGGCTGTAGTTAACAGCGACACCAAGATACCTGCGAGAATAAATCCTGACGTGAGTACTGCCAGAATTTCATCGTCTTCGATGGGGTCATCATCAATCTTTCTTTCATGCCCTTTGACAAGCTCAAGAGATTCTTTGACGATTTCACGATTTTGGCTGCTCAGTTCGTGCTCAACATAAACAAACGTCACCGTCGCCATGAGCACAAGACTAAGCAGGGAGACCGCACCAAACATTAAGCCTTGCTGGGTCGCGGAGGTTTTCATCCAAGACGGGAGTCGGTCTAAAAGCCGACGGCGAGAGAGCAGCCGTCGGAGAGACGTTAAATAGGTTGCGATCATTTCACATCCCCGCGATCGTCTAAACGAGGTTCTTCGAGGCTGTTTGCTCGTATCTTGCGGTCAAGCTTGTAACCCGCGCCCCGCACCGTTTGGATCAAGGTATCCCCAAAGGGTTTTTCGAGTTTGTTCCTCAAGCGGCTGATATGCGTTTCTACTACGCTGGTTTGAGGATCAAAGTGAATATCCCAAACATGCTCAAGCAACATAGTACGCGTGATCACGCGCCCAGGGTGGCGCAAGAACAGTTCAAGAATACGAAACTCTTTTGGCTGAAGATCAAGCGCCACACCTTGGCGTGTTGCTGTATGTTCGAACAAATTGACCACGACATCGTCGTAGCTCAGTTCAGGGTTGGTTTCATTGGCTTTCAACACCGAGCGGCGAGATAAAGCCGTTACTCGCGCAAGCAGTTCTGAGAAGGCAAAAGGCTTGGTTAGGTAGTCATCACCACCCGCTTCTAGTCCTTCCACACGGTCATCAACACCGCCCAAAGAAGTAAGAAATAAAATCGGCGTGCCGATTTGTGCGGCGCGGAGTGCTTTGACCAATGATAATCCATCTAGGCCTGGGAGCATGCGATCCACTACCGCAACGTCATATTGTTCCGTCATGCAAAGGGTTAACGCGTACTTGCCATTGTCAGTCACTTCAACATGATGGCCCGCTTCACGAAACCCTTTTTCAACAAAACTGCTGAGACTCACATCGTCTTCAACCAGTAGTATTCGCATGCCTTTTCTCTCTATCACTCAGCGGATTACACCGCAGCAATTGGCTCGTCGTTAGCGTTATTATGGGTTGGATTAGCAACGTCATTTTCGAACTGACGCTGTTTCCATGCAGCCATCACTATGGCAGCGACACCCGCTAACAGTGTGATTCCTAGTGTAACCAGTCCCAACATGAAAAGCAGAGAAAAACTCACGACACCAACAACCGTCGTCAGGCCATTTTCTCGAACTCGTTTTGATACTGCTTTGGCACGTAACCATAGGTTTGACATCAGTTTACGCATATTGACTCCTCATCGACGCTACAATATCAGCGTCAGTATTCAGTGTGTGCTGCGTTACCACAGCACGCTTGTAGGATGATATAACTGCTTACTTCGCGTTTTACTTAGCTGCGCTGATCATGGCGTCAATGTGCGTTTCTACACGTTTGCCATTGGCATCCAATAATTCAACTTCATAAGTGATGTCACCCCAGTGGTCGTCGACATCAACGCTCCACGCTTTCCCACCAAACTCGGCTTCAGCTTTCAGAACCGCCTGCTCTAAAGATAAGTAGGTGTTATTTTTTAGCCCTGACAGCCACATCGCATTTTCCACTTGGTCTTCACGATCGTCGTGGTCATGATCGCGACGCTTTTTTGTCAAAATAACGTCACCCGTTTGGGCATCAATCAAGGTTTTTATCTCTTGCCCATCTGTTGTGGCTAATTCAATTTGATAAACAGCCTGACCTTTCTTCATGTCACGCTCAGCTTCCAATGGCACAGCGCCCGTTTCGTTTTTCGCTATTTCTACCGCTTGAAGCAAAGAGACAGCATCTTGATTAAGTGAAGTAGGCGCATCATCTGCATGGGCGACACCCATTGCCATCATGGTGCTCATACCTAGTAGTACAGAAACAGCAGCAGGCTTAAAATTCATCGTATTTTTCATGGTCACGTCCTCGTTATTGGTTTTGTGCGACAGTCTGTGTTGCTGTCGATGAGATAACTTTACGCGGTGTCGTTTTCAAAGAGTTTTCCTGAACTATACATTTTTGTAAGGTTCTCTGTGGCACGCTGTCTTGTTCACAACAAATCACAAAATCGAGGTTTTACAGTGTAAAAACGAAAGAATAAACGCAGAGCATTACGCGGAGAAAAATAAAAAACGCCAGTAGGCACTGGCGTTTGAATAGGTCTTCATATCAACACATTACGCATGTTGAATTTTAAGTTGTTACGGGCGCAATGTGGCGAAGTCCACGGCCTTCCCGCCTTGGGTTAGCGAGAAGAACAAGGTTTCACCGCTGCTATCATCCACACCGTCATTGTCGGTGATGGCGAAGGCACGGCCATTATTGGTAATAGCAAAGCCCTCGATTTTGTCAGTGACGTAGCCCCCCGTCGCTTTCAAATCAGGGATGAAATCGTACACCACCTCTTTTTTGACCAAAGGTAACGGCTCACCTATCGGCGCGGGTTCTACTCCTGCCATGATCACGCGAGTCAATTGCTTCACCTTGGCCGCATCACCGATTTGATTGTCTCGCTCAATGATGTACAACGCACCGTCATACGCTGTAATTTCTGACAAACCAATCCAGCCTTTTTTGACCACATCGATTGGGTAACGTACGGCTTTCCACTCACCCGTCTTGGTGTTGTATTGCAACAACTTAACCGTGCTTTCTGGGTCATCTTTCCAACTACGTTGAATCGCAATCCAAAGATGATCGCCAACGCGGGTGATCCCCTCTGCGCCATAACGCTCTTCCACCGCCAATAATTCCGCAGGGAAGCCAACGGTATCAATGATCTTTCCATTTGCATCGGTTCGGTACAGAGCATGCGGGACGTTCTTGTCTTTTCGACCTTCAGAGGCTAGCCAAAATCCGCCCTTTCCATCCGTGGTGATCCCTTCCAAATCTAGTTTTTGTGCGGGCTTATTGTTTGCAGTAACCGAAATGCGCTGAGTGATTTTGGCAGGTTGGGTTGTCGCATCAATCACGAAGATAGAAGGCTGCGCTTTATAGAAACTGTCATTGACAGCATACAAAATGTTTTCATCATTCGGATCGGCAACCAAGCCGGACAACGCCCCCCAGCCAATAGGTTTGCCATCTTGCATAACAGATTCAATTTGCGGATAAGCGGGTGCATCGGTTGTCACTTGGTAGAGCATCACGTGCGAACGGGCGCCACCATCTTCAATCAAATCCGTTTCGTTTGCGGTCGCCAGTAAACCACGGCTTGGGATCGCAACGGCGGATTCAGGGGAAATGCCAGAAGGTAGCAATTGAACAAATTCAGGTGCTGCACCCGTGTCGCGATAAACACCAACCAGTGAGCCTCGCTCAGAGGTGACAAAGATAAAACGTTCGCCATTGAACGTGCCCACTTCTAGGCCTTCAGGCTCTACACCCTTGTTACCCGAACGTTTTTCTGGGTAGTGCCCCGCCAAGGCCACGCGGTATTCAAAATCTAACCCAGACTCGAACAGCACATTTCCTTTTTTATCGAAAATAGTAAAGCTACGCGAGCCGCCTTGATAGTCGCCTTCGTTTGCGGTGACAAAGCGTGTGTCATCCAGCCATTTCACGGCATCAGGTTCGCGTTTGCGCGCCATTTGTTTACCGTCAAACGTTAGGGCACGTTCTTCATCCAAATCCACGTTATTTAAATCCACATCTCCGGCAGAGAAGTCGTTGATCACCGTTCCTGTTTTACCGTTAACCACAACGAGATGGTTGTTCTCTTGTAGAGTCACGACCACTTCACCCAAGGCATTAATGTCTACGAACTCAGGTTCTGGATCACTAGGCGCGATATTAGACAGCCCCGTCATCGCGACTTTCATTTGCCCATCACAGTCCAACACGCCGTTGGCAAGCGGAATAAGTGACAAATGACCTGCAGGAAATTGAGGTAACACGCCGTCATTCAAATCTTCGTCGCGCTCATTTTCAATGGCAATCGCGACAAAGCTACCGTCTTTTGCCACGGCAACAGAATCTGGCTGCCCCCCTAAATCACACTTGGCAATTTGCTTGCCAGTATTCAAACGGCCTTGCAGCAAAAAGCCGGACGGTTGCGTGTAACTTTGCGACGTATTAATGGCGCTAACAAAGGTGTTTCCTACCACGTCGACGGAGGTTGGTTCACCACCCATTGAGATAAAGCCTTTGCTCCTTGGTTGTTTAGGATCGCGGATATCGACCATACCAATGCCTGCCAATGGGCTGTCGGAATACACGAGTGTATTACCATCTTCACTGACAGCTATAATTTCCGCAGAGCTTTCATGCGCTCGATCCACACCTACTGGGATGTTATTGTCCGTTGAAAACGCACTGATGCGGTGAAACGACTGTTTGTCTGCAGCGTGAACGCCCGCCGTCACCGATGCCGCTAAAAGAGAGAGAATAAGAGTGTGCTTCGCACGCATGGGAAAACTCCAAAATACCAAAATAAGACGGCGCTACTTTTTCCTCTGGCGGTGACAACCTCATGACAAAGAGATGGCATTTTGATGATGTGAAATAAATGTGTCTCAGAGCCGTCAATTTAAGTTTCACTGTTTTCACGTTGCAACATTAATGAGATCAAACATCGGGTTGATAGCATGCTCTATGGCCTCACGCTCCCAGACGTGACACTGTTTTCATTCGTCGCCACGATAATGGAGCCTGTCATGCAACTTGCCGAATTGAACATAGCCAAAGCGAAAACCCCGATGGATGATCCTGCCATGAAAGATTTTGTCGATAACCTTGACCCAGTGAATGCCATGGCGGAAGCATCTCCGGGTTTTGTGTGGCGACTGAAAGGTGATTCGGGCAATGCGACAGACATTCAGGTCTTTGACGACCCTGATCTATTAGTCAATCTATCTGTGTGGGACTCCGTGGAATCGTTGAAAACCTTTATGTTCAAAACCCACCACTTGAACATCATGAAACGTCGTAGTGAATGGTTTGAAAAGCCCAAAACGCACACCTATGTCATGTGGTGGATCGAAGATGGGCACATCCCACCATTGCAAGAAGCCGTCGAACGTTTGGAATATCTCCGTGAACACGGTGATAGCCAACATGCCTTCACGTTCGCTGACATCTTTTCGCCGCCAGCCTAACCATCACGTCACCCAATGGAGCACCGCATGAACCCGAACGGAAAAATCAATTACGTTGAATTCCCAGCTTGCGACTTAGACGCGACAAAATCATTTTTTTCAGATGCCTTCGGCTGGACGTTTACCGATTACGGCCCCGATTACACAGCCTTTGCCGATCAGGGTTTAGACGGCGGTTTCTTTCGCGCGAATCAAAGTGCAAGCACGGCTAATGGCTCGGCGCTCATCGTGCTGTACAGCGATGCATTAGAGGAAGCCCAAGACAAAGTAAAAGAAAGCGGCGGAAAAATCGTCCAATCTATATTCTCTTTTCCTGGAGGACGACGCTTTCACTTCACCGAGCCAAGCGGCAATGAACTGGCGGTTTGGTCAGACAAATAAACGGTATTCAGCGATGAGAAAGCAATACCCAATGTAGAAGAAAAGATTGCCGAAAATAAGCAAAAAGCCGCATCAGCGGCTTTATCTTTTTGTGAATCAGCTCCTTTGCGAAAGCGACGTTGGGATCTCTCCCACGCCCTGCTTGTCATTAGAAACTTGAAAGGAAGAACGGAATCATCAGTGCGTTCACCAAATCAATAAAGAATGCACACACTAACGGCACGATAATGAACGCAAGGTGAGAGTTACCGTAGCGTTGCGATACCGCTGACATGTTAGCCATGGCTGTCGGTGTTGAGCCCAATGAAATCCCGCCAAAACCACTACAAATGACAGCCGCATCGAAATTCTTACCCATAGCGGGAAATACCACATAGATATTGATCAAAATCGCCACCAAGAACTGCGCAGCAAGAATGGTAAAGATAGGCCCCGCCAAATCGATCAACGTCCATAGCTGCATACTCATCAAAGACATGGCTAAGAAGGTGCCTAGCGAAATATCAGCAAGCAACGCAACAGCAGGTTTACGTGAAGGCCATGTGGTACCAGTGAGTCGTGGAAATGAATTAGGCACAATGTTAGTCATGATGATGCCAGCGAACAAACAGCTCACAAATAACGGTAACTGCAAACCTAGTTGGCTAATACCTTCATTGATTCCAAAGCCCAAGATAATACAAACATGAATGGCAAACACGGCATCAAGAAAATCAAAGCTGTTGATTTGCTCTGGGGCTTTGTTATCCGCAGAACCAATATCTAACGGTTCGACACTATTCGGCTTTAGTTGGTGCTTATTGATCAAAAACTTGGCAATGGGCCCCCCCATCAAACTGGCGAGAATCAAACCAAAGGTTGCGCTCGCTATGCCAATTTCCATTGCATTCGAGATACCGTACTCTTCGGCGATCCGCGGTGACCAGGCAATCGCCGTACCGTGACCGCCAATCAATGAAACACTACCACCTAACAAACCCACAGGCGCATCTAGCCCAAACAGACTGGCAACACTAATGCCCGTTAAGTTCTGAATCACCATGTAACCAATAGTGATGAGCAGCAAAACCACCAGCGGTTTTCCGCCTTGCATCAGGTCTTTCAAACTAGAGTTGATGCCAATCGTGGTAAAGAAGTAGACGAGAAGAATGTCTCTCGCCACTAGGTTAAATGACACCTCAAGGCTGGTAAATGCATAGAAAAGAGAGAAAAGCACCGAGAACAAAATACCGCCTGTGACGGGTTCTGGAATACTGAATTCTTTTAAAAAGGGAATCGCTTGGTTAAGTCGTCGACCAATAAAGAGCACAAGGATCCCTATCGTTACGGCGAAAAACGCATTAATTTGAATGAGATTTTGTTCGAGCAAAACGTCCATTGTTTATCTGACCCATTATTGTTGATGATTAATAAATGCAGATAGCTAACCACACGAAAATAAAGAGAAACAGTAATATTCTGACCGTTATATGGGCGAGGGATTGTGATGATTGATTTTGCGAGTGACTCTACAACAAGCACGACTGTTCGGAAGAAACAGACTTGCTGTTGAAAAACGGTCAGCGACAAAGCTTATCATCGGTAACGATCGACAATGAGTTATCTCGTTCGCTGACATTCAGTG
Source organism: Enterovibrio makurazakiensis (assembly GCF_050336585.1). Taxonomy (NCBI): domain Bacteria; kingdom Pseudomonadati; phylum Pseudomonadota; class Gammaproteobacteria; order Vibrionales; family Vibrionaceae; genus Enterovibrio; species Enterovibrio makurazakiensis. The sequence goes on along the minus strand of NZ_JAKJSE010000031.1, from coordinate 48,383 downwards.
CGGTTGCACCATAGCGCTATCAAACCGCAGTAAGCACCTCGACACGGAAAACTCGGCGGCAACGCTCAAGAAACACGCCATAGAACATGCCCAATATGCCTGATAACACCGCATTACTCGCGACAGCGGTAATAATTTGGCTCGGCTCTGCACCCACACTAAACAAAATGGCAGCATAAACTGGCGATTGAAACGTCACATAAGCAAAGAAATCCGCAGCACGTTTGCTCAAGCGAGACGACGAGTGGCGCTTTGCAAATGCAAGGATGCTGTCTCGGAACACGCCGTAAGGCCACGCGATCATAATGTTAACTGGGATCGATAGCAGTCGGGATGCCAGCGATTGTTCAAATGACATACCAGACACGAAGATCTCGATCATCATGCCTGTCACAAAGCAAAACACCACCATGGCAAACATGTCAGCCACGACAGAACGAACGCGGTTAGCGCCTTTCATTTCTCACCCCAAAATCGCATCAAAATAGTGCAGCAAAACGCTGCTAAAAAGTCTTAAAACGTGAACACGTTATTCGGCTATTAGAACAAAAGACGGGCAAATTTTGACAACATATTTATCGAAATACACAGTATTTAATTTTAACTTACATGTGAAAATTAGAATTAAACACTTCGACATATTGAAAGGGTATCTTGCTGTGTTTATAGGATTATTTTGATTTCCTAGAAAGGTCTCTTGCCATGATAAGCGCCAGCCCAAGTACCTGTAAGAACAATGCGAGGTTTCGATAGGCCGAAATTTTCCCACCCAAATCGCGTTGGGTTTCCGCCAAGGAAAGGTTATCGAGATATAACGTATCAATCTTATTTCTTAGGAGATCCTGCTTCTTGTCTATGCTGGACATAATCATAGGCATGTTCTGCAGAGAAATGTTGATATCCGCCATGTCACTAAACGATGCCAACAATCGTTTGCTAAACATTTCAGTTAAGGCGTTATTTTCCGTGCTACTCGCCAAGATGATCGTGATGGTTTCACGGCGTCGCTCAAGTGCGTCGACTTGTTGCCATGTGAGTTGAATGATTTGGTTATTGTTGGTTTGCGTTTCAATCACTAAGGCGGCCTCCTCGCCCAAGTCATCAATCACAAAGTTTGTCATCAAGGCTGCTACAATATTCAGCACAAGCCCTATGGCAACAATCACCCACGTTGGCATTCCTATTCGCACACCTTCACTCCTTGTTTATCCTTACATGATCACATCCCTAACCATGGACGCCACCAAACCCGTATACAACTTCAGGTATAGTTGAGAACAGAACGTGCGGATACCCGATTACTTTCAATACTGTGTTTTTCTTAGCATTAAAACGAAACAAAGCCAGCATAATGCTGGCTTTGTGCATGCTCAGAGAAAGAGGGTTCAGAACGAAGGTCTACGCGCTTTGCGCAACCGGCATGATATGGGCAAGCTTCAAATAAGAGTGTAATTCGCCGTTCTTATATTCGATGGCAGAGTGGATATTTACCGATTTATTGGCAATCACACGGCTTTGGTAGATATTGTTACCCTTGATGATTTCAATATCCAAAACACCTTGTTCTAACTTCCAACTTCCTTTCGTCGGGAGTCGATTGAAGAGCGTATATTCTTCCAACGACCCATCCAGATGCAAAAACAACTCAGTCACATAACCTGCGCTGCACGTTTTGATCCAACGCTGACCACTCACATCAGCATTTGAAAAGGACCGCTTGCTCGACATCCAATCAAAAAGCGCAATCGCATCGACGTCTGACACATCTGGCAATTGCTCAATATTTAGCATGGCTGCGGTGTCTGACTCACGCATAAAGAGTTGTAAGTATGAACTATTAACCTGTTTTGGCATCTGCTACGTCACTGTCGTTCCATCAAAAAGAAGAAGATAACGCCAAACCTTCCTTCGCTTCATCTGTCTTTTCACAAGAATGTTAACCCGCACCGATATCTGCGCACATTTTCAACAACACAAATAATCTCGCCGTCAAATGAGGATAAATTGTACTGCATCAACAATCATTCACTTGTCGCACTGGAGAGGCGGTCATGCGTGAACTATCTTTAATCTAGGCGGTTCATTATGAGGTTCACTTGATGCGTTATCTCCTTGTAACAACGATACTTTTTGTTCTTATGGCAACATCCACTGCTTTTGCAACCAAGAAAGAAACATTGGGGGAAGTCGTAACCGAAAGAAACGAGTCAATTTGTAAACAAAAGTTCACGCAGGAATTGTTTACTCAGCAACGTATTTTTAGCTCAAATCGTAATGGCGCCGATAGTCGTCGAGTCGCTGAACGAAAAATCGAGGCAGCCCGTGAGAAATACAACCTAACGGCAAGTTACTGCGATGCTTATGATGAACTCCAAACCTTCAATCCCGAAAATTTGGATCGCAAGCCGGGTGATGCTCAATTTAACTAACTAGGCTCGAACACTGTACCCAAGCAGTCCCGCTTTCACTGTTTCCCCTCATGCATCACTGAGTACTAACAAATCTGCGTCGCCTCACCGCGGCGCGATTATTGCCGCTTTATGTGAATGCCCTGTGACTGTAAAGCGCAATGATAAGTCGTTGTTAGACAAATGGTGCAAGCCACTGTTAAAGTGAAACGCATCATTGTTAGTACTCTTTTTAAACCAACCAATAAGCAGGTTATCCCGCTATGCGACCTAACACTTCAGCTTTGGCTTCTCTTCGTACTTTTTCACGCCCTTTACTTGCGGCTTCAGTACTCGCGCTCTCCTTAACGGGTTGCTCAGACAATGAAGTGGGAGACGTAAGCTTAGGTCTATTCACCACCAAAGATATCAAAATACAAATTTTCAATGACCCTGAGGTATCAGGTGTCACTTGTCACATCAGTCATGTTAAAGCAGATTTGGATTTTTCAGATCCTTCAGATATGGGGATCTCTTGTCGTCAAACTGGTGAGATCACTGAAGAAATGATTGAAAATGTCGACAAGTCAAAGTCAGGTGAAGTGGTCTTTACCGCATCGAAAAGTATTCTGTTCAAATCAATGAAGATACGCCGTATTTTCGATAGTGAAAACCAAACCTTGATGTATCTGTCTTACTCGACCAAAGAGACCCAAGGTAGCCACAAGCACAGCCTCTCAACCGTACCTTTGTGGGGTACCAAGGCATGGAAGGCCCCTGTCACGACCAATTAATCAACAACCAAGGGTGATTTGCAGTGTAAATCACCCTTGGCCGTAGGCTTTTCTCTTTCCTGTCGCTAAGATACCCGCTTGCATTTAATAGGGTACTTACCATGACTACGCATCTTTCCGTTCACGACATCGAACAAGAAACAACACAATGGTTAGAGCAGGTCGTCATTGGCCTTAACCTTTGCCCTTTTGCTGCCAAACCGCAGCGCAACAAACAGATTAAAATTGAAGTGTGTGAAGGAACAGATGATCAGACGGTCATGGATTGTCTGCTTGCCGAACTGACACTACTCGATAGCAGTGACGCGGCAGAACTGGAAACTACCCTAGTTGTCACCCCGAATATTTTCCAAGACTTTGACGACTACAATCAATTTTTGGATGTCGCAGACATGCTGGTTGACCAGTTTGGCTGGCGAGGGATTTATCAGATTGCCAGTTTCCACCCAAACTATTGTTTTGCAGATGTAGAGCCTGAGGACGAAAGTAACCTCACCAATCGTTCGCCGTACCCCGTTTTTCACCTTATCCGCGAAGCGAGTATCGAGAAAGCGTTCAAATACTATGGTGGAAACGCGGAAGACATTCCTCAGATCAACATCGACCGCGTATGTGGACTTTCTGAAGCGGAAAAGAAAACCCTATTCCCGTATTTGTTTAGGGCGACACCACATCGCTAACTACACCACCAACTGCGCTACTAACCACACAGTTAAACGATGCAACTGTATCGCCGGACAACGACAAGCTGAGCGAATCGCCATGGTGGAGTTGTCCCACACCTTTTGGCGTCCCCGTCAGGACGATGTCTCCGGGAAGCAAGGTGAAATACTGAGTTAGATGACATATTAAGCTGATTATCGGTGTAATCATTAACGCGGTATTACCACGCTGGCGCGGCGCCCCATTGATATCTAGCCCATATTGAATTGCGCTCAAATCATCCGTTTTGTTCACGCAAACAAAAGGGGATTGTACGCAACTACCATCAAACGCTTTTGAAATCTCCCAGGGCAGCCCTTTTTCTTTTAACGCACTCTGCGCTTCACGTCGCGTCAGATCCAGCGCAACACCAATACCTGCAATCGCGTCTTGCACGTCTAATGCTGATGCATGGGTTAGTGGCTTATCAATGAGAACCGATAGCTCCGCTTCATAATGTATGGGCGCTAATTCCGCTCGAAGCACCACGTTTGAGGATGTCCCAACCAATGCAGTTGAAGGTTTGATAAACAACACTGGCTCATCTGGTACTGGGTTATTGAGTTCTTGTGCGTGTTCCACGTAGTTTCTACCAATACAAACCACTTTCCCTGTCGGCAATGCAATGTCGCCGCCACTTAACCATTGATGCGAATACATGGGTTCTCCTTCCCTGTGTTTCTGTCTATAACATCTCTATCTCGTATTCAATATCACCAGTGTACTCGATTCTTAACATTAACAAAGGTAGGCGCTCTCCTTACCGAAAGGTTAAGCACAACAAGATGGTTGCTGAATGCATCAATACAGCTGACTGACTTTGCATTAAATACGGTCAATTCCAATGAGATAACATCTCACTTTTAACACATTGACTTGCTTATAATAAAACTAGATCTGGCGTTGATTTTTCTGGCTAGTCACGCGTAATGGTAAGACCTAGTTGGCAATTTACTAAATACCATGTTGTTGAATTAACTAGTCAGGTCAAGGCTTACTGTATGACTGACCATTCAACTAGGTTAACTGAAATCGAATGAATCTTTTTGACTACGATATGCCTCTGTCATGCGTCATTTTCGATTGTGACGGTACGCTAGTCGACAGTGAAATACTCAGCCAAAAGGCCATGGTTGACGTGTTTGCGCACTATGGCATCGTACTTGATTTACAGGAATGTTTAGATAATTTTCAAGGTGGCAAGCTCGCCGACATTTTGCTGCAAACTTGTGAGCGATACGGGCTCTCGATTTCGTTAGATGAGCTCGAACCGCTGTATCGTGAAAAGTGTGAAATGCTGTTCAAAACCCATCTGCAGCCGATTGAGGGAGTGCCTGAGTTACTAAGCATGCTGGAGAATGCGGGAGTGGACATATGCGTCGCATCCAATGGGCCCATTGAGAAAATGAAGATGTCGCTTGAGATGACAGGGCTGCTACCACATTTTGCAGGTCGCTTATTTAGCGCGTTTGATGCTAACAGTTGGAAACCTGCGCCGGATTTACTGCACTACTCCGCCATGAATATGGCTGCGCCAACGGATCAATGTTTATTTGTGGATGATACGATTATCGGTGTCCAAGCAGGCGTGAATGCAGGCATGAGGACTATATATTTGAACAGCAGTAAACGGGTTCAAATAGACCACCCTTTGGTAACATGCGTCAGGTCTATTAAAGAACTCCACGCATTGATGGCTCGTCTCCCTCTCTCTAACAGTTGGGCTTAGGCACTCACTTCCTCGCGCAATTTAAGACTAAACATTTTTCCTATCAACGTTATTGTTGGGTAACTAACATCCCATCAAGTAGCATTTTCTCCAAAATTTCCGCACCAGAACCCGATGCAAGTCCAAGTACGTCGTCACTAAGCTCTGCCAAAGACTTGTCTTCAAAAACAATCTTTTGATCGACTGTTTCACCATCACTTGCAACACTCAAGGTTGCTTTACCACTCTCATCAGCCAAAGACACAAGATAGTCGCCAATGTTATCGTCATTCGCGCCTTCCAATAAATCATACAGGCTGATGTTGTCCCCCTCAGTCACGTTAAAGTCGGTAATAATATCTACGGCAGGTGCATCAGCATCCCCACGAAGAAACGCGAACACATCTCCCTCTTCGACACCTTGACGCGCGGCCAGTAAATCATCATCTTGATTTGGCGGTGGTTCAAACAAAAATCCACTGTTTGGCCCAACATTGATTTCTCGTTCACCATTTTCTTTCAAGACAGCGCCACCGCGCTCAGTCACGAGAACTTCATCAGGCTTGAGTTCGGCATACATTTCAGCGACCCTCACACTACCGTCAGAGGCAAAAATCAGCGCCTCGCCGTTTAGCTGTGTGATGATCAATTTACTCGCCATGCTTCTTCCCTCAGTACAACCCCTCTCTAGAATGAAAAACGTGAGCAGAACATCCTAGCCGCAGTTCTCCATAGATAACCGTAGCTCACAAATCTCGCATGTGAGTCACTAGTCACACATTCAATATTCATACTAGGAATGAGGAAAGCATTAGAAGATGACATTGGTATCCAATTAACTTATTGAACACAAATAAAAAAGGAACGTATTAACGTCCCTTTTGCTGTCAGATACATTCTATGTGTCAGGGCATATTAAGGCAGAGTTTTCAGGCTGTTCTCATAGTCATCAAATCTCTGCATCACCGTCGCTTTCGCTCCGCCGGTCATTTTACTCACGGCAATAATGGCAACAGAAGCAAGAATAAACCCAGGAACAATTTCATAAATATCGAAGATACCACCTGAAACTTGTTTCCAAGCCACGACAGTCACACCACCTACTACAACACCCGCTAACGCGCCATTCCGGTTCATGTCTTTCCAGAACAAACTCAATAGCAACGCTGGGCCAAATGCAGCCCCAAAGCCAGCCCACGCGTACGATACGAGGCCAAGTACAGAACTTTCTGGATTCATCGCTAATGCCAATGCCACCGCGGAAAGGCTCACTACAGCAAAGCGACCAACCATAACCACTTCTTTAGTGGATGCGTCAGGACGGAAGACTTGTTTGTAGAAATCTTCAGCCAGCGCTGACGAAGATACGAGCAGTTGTGAGTCAGCCGTACTCATTACAGCGGCCAAAATCGCCGCCAATAATATACCAGCAACCACTGGGTGGAAGGCTGCATTGACCAAGTACATGAAAATAGTCTCACCATCGGCAAGCTCTCCACCAAGGTGTTGATCAACATACAAGATGCCCACCAAGCCAATCAGGATAGCACCTATCATTGATACCGCACTCCATACCACGGCTATACGACGCGCCGTGGTAATGTCTTTGTTCGTGCGTGTCGCTTGAAAACGCGCAAGAATATGTGGCTGACCGAAATAACCTAATCCCCAAGCAACAAGAGAAATGATCGCAATCGCTGACAGAGGCTCACCGCTAACGTCATTCCACAACGTCAGCAACTCCGGGTTCTTCGCGGCCAACTCACTAGGCAATTGAGTGAACGACCCTTCCATTGTGGCAATGGGAACAATCATCAGTGCAGCAGACATCAGCAAGCCTTGTACCAAGTCAGTCCAAGAAACCGCTAAGAAGCCACCAAAGAGGGTGTACGACACCACACAAACCGTACCAATAACGACGGCGACACTGTAATCAAGACCGAAAACCGTTTCGAACAGTTTGCCACCAGCCACTAGACCGGAGCTGGTGTAAAAAAGGAAAAATAGCAAAATGAAGAAGGCTGAAATGGTTTGTAATAACTTGGAGTTATCTTCAAAGCGGCGTGACAAAAATTCAGGGATGGTCAACGCATTGTCGACTTCAATGCTGTAAGTACGAAGCCTCTTGGCACATATCAGCCAGTTTAAGTAAGTACCCGCTAACAAACCACCAGCTAACCATAGCGATTCCACGCCTGCAGCATAAGCGTAACCAGGTAACCCGAGCAGCAACCATCCGCTCATGTCTGATGCACCCGCAGACAAAGCTGCAGGCCAAGGGCCTAGCGAACGGCCACCCAAGAAGTAGTCTTCTGAGTTCGCTGTTCGTTTGTAGGCATAAACGCCAATACCAAGCATAAGAATCAGGTACACGATAAACGTGGCACTGATTGCAACGCTGTTTCCGATCATTCTATTTCCCTCAATACACGGGCACCAAAATCCGGCGCCCAATTCCGGTTGGATTTAATGTTCACCACTGCCAAGTTCCAATAACGTCGCATTGCCTCCTACAGCAGTGATGTTGATGGTACGCGTTCGCTCTGTAATAAAGCGAAGCAGATAGGTTGGCGACGCAATGAGAGGAAGTTGTTCTACGTTGCTTTCCGCTACGAACTGAACCAAAACCCCTTCCCGAGACGCCAAAATTCGGTTTATTTCAATCAAACGTTTTTCACTAGCAATGGCTGCAACGCCGAAAATTGGGGCTTGCTGCAATACGTCATCTAGCTTTTCAAATTCTGTTGTAAGCACAAGGCGATTTGGCGCACTCGCTTTCACCAAATCCGCCAATAATGCGTCTGTTTCATGGCGAAGCACGTTCGCTACCGCAACCAACGCACAGTTTCCTGCGACTAGCGCCGCGGTGAGTTGCCCTGCCAGTCCCGAGAGAGTCAACGACTCATCACCAGTGACCAAAAACAACCCGCGCCCTGCCGTATACAGTTCATTGGTTTCACCCGTTGGCCCCGGCATATCGTGCACAGGCTCGAGCAAGGTTTCTGCTTGCTGCAAATGGAAGCGGATCATTTGTGCGGCAAATGCAAAGTCTCCACCTCGTTGACTCACGTTTTCAGCCCAAGCACCGAGCAATGCGCGACGACCGCTCACGCCGAGCCCATTCCATTCTTCCCATACCGACATGCTTTGTGCCGCCAAACGCTCGATATCCGTCATGTTCTTCATTCCTTGAAAGTTGTTCATGCGACCACCTCTTCTTTAGTGAAGCGATAGAGATAGTGCGGCCCACCCGCTTTTGGCCCCGTTCCAGATAAGCCTTGTCCGCCAAAAGGTTGCACTCCAACGACAGCGCCAACTTGATCGCGATTGATATAGCAGTTACCCACTTTTGCGCGTGCTTCTATGTGGCGGTAGGTGCTTTCATTTCGGCTATGAACGCCAAGTGTGAGGCCGAAACCGGCATGGTTGATATCATCAATCACGCGATCGAGATGATCCGCGTGATAACGTACCACGTGCAAAATCGGGCCAAAGTGCTCTTGTGAAAGCTCAGAAATACTGTTGATTTCGAACGCCACTGGTGCAATGTATGTCCCTGCACGTGTTTCACTGCTCATTGGCGCTTTAGCAATGAAAGTGCTGGTTTTAAACAACTGGTCGATGTGATTTTGAAGTTTCGATTGTGCCGCTTCGTCGATCACTGGGCCGACATCGGTAGCATGTAAAAAAGGCAAGCCAACGTGCATTTCTGCCATTGCTCCCTTGATAAGGCCAATCACACGCTCGGCAACGTCTTGCTGAACATATAACACGCGCAGCGCCGAACAACGTTGCCCCGCCGAGGCAAATGCTGATCGAACAACATCGCGAGCAACCTGTTCTGGCAATGCAGTGCTATCAACGATCATGGCGTTTTGACCGCCCGTCTCAGCAATAAAAGGCACTGGCAGTGCTTGGCGAGAAGCAAGGGTTTGATTAATACGTTGTGCAGTCGGCGTCGAACCGGTAAATGCTACACCCGCGATACGCTCATCACCCGTTAACGCACTTCCGACCACCGCCCCCGTACCAGGCAGGAGATGAATAACGCCTGCGGGAATACCCGTTTCGAGCAATAGTTCAATGGTACGAAAGGCAATCAGCGACGATTGTTCAGCGGGTTTAGCCACCACGGTATTACCCGTCACGAGCGCCGCTGAAATCTGTCCGATGAAAATTGCGAGTGGAAAGTTCCACGGACTGATACAGGTAAACACACCACGACCTTCACGGTGGAGTGTCGCCTTGGTACCATCGAAGCGAGTAAAGTGCTGGCCTTCTTCCATCATTTTTTCCGCTTCTACTGGGTAGTAGCGAAGGAAATCAACCGCTTCACGCACTTCATCAATACTGTCGTGAATCGTTTTGCCCGCTTCGCGATGACAGAGTGCCACCAGCTCACCTAGATTCTCTTCAAGCTTATCTGCCAACAGAAGTAAGTACTCACCTCTTTCTCTTGCGCTAAAAGCTTGCCAGGTAACGACACTGTTAGATGCAGCCTCCAGCGCAATATCGACGTCTTCTTCTGTCGCCCAACGGATTGAACCAACTTCAAGACGGTGATCATAAGGCGCAACGACAGTGTGTATGTCACCGAGTAAGCGTTCACCATTGATAATGGGGCCAGCTTTCCAGTGTGTGCTCATGTGCTGCTGCACGCATGCATCATAACGTTGCCATTCACTTTCAATATCAATGGCAACGCCCGATGAGTTTTTGCGGGAATCGCCAAATATCTCGCTTGGCATTGGAATGCGCGGGTTGTGAAGCGAAGGTCGCGAAACAAGCATATCAACAGGGTGCTGCGTCAAATCGCTGATTGGGCATCGAGCATCCACAAGGCGGTGAACAAACGAACTGTTTGCGCCGTTTTCTAGAAGGCGTCGAACCAAATAAGGAAGGAGATCTTTATGGTTGCCTACCGGCGCGTAAATTCTAACGGATTGCCCAAACATATCGTGGGCATGCGCATACAGGGCATCACCCATGCCATGCAAGCGCTGAAATTCATACTGATCATGGCGAGCCATAGCTGAAATAGCAGACACGGTTTGGGCGTTATGGCTAGCAAATTGCGGAAAGATTAGGCCGCAAATATGCTGAGACAAAAGAAAGCGAGCGCAAACGAGATAAGCGACATCCGTCCCTTCTTTACGCGTATAAACCGGATAGCCTTGCAAACCATTTTGTTGTGACAGTTTGATCTCGCTGTCCCAATACGCGCCTTTCACCAATCGCATCGGAATAATGGTGTTGTTTTCACGCGCTAAAGCAGCGAGCCAAACAACCACAGGCAACGCACGTTTGGAATACGCTTGAACCACGAGTCCAAATTGCCCCCACCCTACAATGTCTTCATGAGTAAACAGCTTTTCGAACAACTTCAATGACAGTTCTAAACGATCGGCTTCTTCCGCATCAATGGTAATAGCGACCTTTAATGCACGTGCGCGCTTGAGCAATCCCAGCACCGTATCAAACAATTCGGAGAGAACGCGCTCTTCGTTGGCGACTTCATAGCGAGGATGAAGTGCAGAGAGTTTGATTGAGACAGAAGGCGCAGGTGCGCCTCCAACAGTTAGATGTTGTGACACAGTCTCAATGGCTTGCATGTAATCATTGAAGTATTTCTGCGCGTCTTGCGTAGTCAATGCCGCTTCACCCAGCATATCGAAAGAGTATGTGAAGCCTTTTTGGCGCTGTGGCTTACCATTGCCAAGCGCTTCGTTGATATCGCGACCCAACACAAATTGGTGTCCCATCACTTTCATCGCTTGATGCATGGCTTGGCGGATCACGGGTTCAGACATCTTATTCACCAAACGGTTGATCACCTTGCTTGGTGTACTTTCTTCTCGCTCATCCAAGTTGACGACTTTACCCGTCAACATTAAGCCCCAAGTAGACGCATTCACGAAGAGAGAATCAGACCCTTTTAGGTGCGCTTTCCAGTCTGCCACGCCGAGTTTGTCACGGATTAGCGCGTCTGCTGTTTTCGCGTCAGGCACGCGCATTAGCGCTTCAGCCAAACACATCAGCAAAATGCCCTCGCGGGTATCAAGACTATATTCAAGCAACAATGCATCGATCATCTGTACGGCTTTTTTGTCCGCTCTCACACGTTCGATCAACTCGGCAGCACGCGATTGTGCTTCATCACGCTCTTGCGCGGAGGGAGTAGCCAAAGGAATCAGCGATTCCAATAGCTCACTCTCATCCACACAATAGTGCGACGAAATAGACGCCCACAGTTGTTTTGATGGCTGCTCAAGATAACTTGGCGCCAACACATCGGTCGCTTTCAACATAAGCAGATTCCTCTCTCCTATGACCACAACACAGTGGCATATGTTACTAATATGTTAGATTAACGACCGATTCTAGGTAGGATGCGATGCGGAGTCTTTCAAAATTCTGCGGCATTATTGCAAAAAACTCCGATCATTAACAAACAGAGAACCGCAGCTTCTGTTGCCTGATAACAATTTGTTTCATATCTATTGATTTAGATCAGTCTTGCTGGCGGAAGCGAGAAGGGGAAATACCAAATTGACGAGAAAATGCAGAGGTGAATCCGCTCTGAGATGAGAAACCACAGCTGTCCGAGATCTGAGTGAGGTTCAGTTCACTACTGCGCAACAATTCTTGTGCAAGCTCAAAGCGTCGCATCAAAACGTACTGATGTGGCGTCATACCAACTTGTGTCTTAAACAGTTGGTGGAACTGACTCTCTGCCAAAAATACGGAACCTGCCATTTGCGCCACGCTGATCTTGCGGCTGATATGTTGACGAATATAGAGATCAATTATGTCCATATTCAGGCGGTGGCCATGACGGCGCGGGGCGAGTTGATCACGAAAATGCCGCTCCATCACACACAGCAAGGTGTCGGCACATGCGCGTCCCAAAAGCTTGTCATTTGGATTTGCAACCATTTCAGCGGTTAACGCTTTCACTAAGGTTTGTGCTTGGCTATCCAGTTGGAAGTACGCTTCTCTCGCGAACAGCGCATCCACTTTCTGTTTCATACTTAGCTCCCCTAACAACAGAGGCTCGGGGAGGTTTATCACCAGAATTTCATTGTGTCCTACACCGGAAAACGCATGAAGCTCAGACTCAGAGACCAGACACCCTTGACCTGGCCCGACAAGACTGCCGCGCCCAGAAAGCTCAAACTCTGTTTGGCCTTGCAACCCAATCACGACCTGACGGTAGTCATGCGCATGCAGCGACGGATGATTGGGAAGTGCCATGACTTGCGAGTGCTTAAATTCAGATGCCATAGAAATAATGATAGATGACTTAACAACTTGTCATTCTTACACGCAACACCTAAAAACGAGAAGTAAAATCACCACGGAAAGATGATCAAGAGATGCGTAAACTACGGGCAATGTCATTTTGATTCGATTTTTGTGCATGATCTCAACGAATGAACCCGGTTGATCAAGGTCAACATGACCCACTCATCGAGCAATGACTCACCAATCTATATCTAACCGATTGAAAATACGTGGATTACCTGGCATTCATTGTCGATTAGGCATGTTTTACAATACTTGATCATGCTTTCGAGTTATTCCACAAAGGATCCAGCCATGATCATCGTTCCGATGAAAGCGATCCTTCCTGTTTCATCGTATCGTTAACCCACCCGCGGAATTAACATTATTTCTCACATCGTCAATAATATGACGCTAAATAATAATTTAACGCCAAACTATCCATTATTTCCATTTCATTAAGCAGTTAACGCGTTATATTTTTGGCGTCAACTAAATGTCACCGCTAATTATTGAGTTGTTTATCAAAATATAGATATTGATTAATAACGATAAGCATCAAATAATTAGTAACATGGACGAGCTAAATGACACTGACGTGTTAATCTAGCTATTTGGGACAACGCTTTTCTATTGAAATTCTGAGAATAAGCAAGGGACATATGAAAAGTAATCGCATCACCGCGTTGGTCTTCGCGCTAACACCGATTCTTCTTAGTGGTCAATCGCTTGCCAATGAAACCAATGTAGCAACCAATGACCCGGTCGTTGCTCTGGAACAAAAGCTAGCAGATAAAAGAAGTGAAATCGGCTCTCATGCTGAGAACCTCCAGACGCAAAGAGATAGACTGGACGCTTTACTTTCCGAACGTGAAACTTTGGCAACTAAAGCGATTGATTTGGAAAAAAGACGGACATTGGCGCAAGAGCGTCTAGACGAACAATTCCGTCGCCTCATTGAAAATCCTGATACCGATCTCACGCAGTATAAAGATGATTACCAAGCTGCATGGAAAGCGGTAAAAGAAAATCAATCTTCGACACTGAGTAATGATCAAGCCGTCGCTGAACAACAACGCATTGTTGAAGGCGAAAACCGCCAGAAGCAATTGTTGGTCAGTTCGCTTGAAAATTTGCAAGAGTCGAAAAAAGAAGCACGCGTAAAGCGTCTTCGCCAAGAATTGACGTTTGCCGATACCATCGAAGTGGTCCACACCATTACGTGTAGCGAGTCGATGACGTTAGCTGCATGTTCTAATCAGGGTAAAACCCTGACGATGCAGAAAGCCGTTAACACCTTTCAATCACACGTTTTAGACAAAGTAACGGAATCATCGACCGCCAAGCTGAATGCTAACCGTGTTTCGTTCAACATTCACGTGATGAACAGTAACGTTGTAGACAGTGGATTTAGCGGTAACAACCGCTACATCACGCGCTTGCAAGCTGAAATGCGAAGCAAACCTGACGACAATGCTGCGTGTAAACTGCTTGATTTTGCAGAGCGCTACTGTGTTGATAAGTCGTTTACGTCCGCAAAAGCGACGCCAAAACAGCAGGCTAAACGTTGGGTCAACGTAAAGATCCGCTCAAATCGCTTTGAAGATAATGTCACCATTAACGGCGTCACCTACGGCTCAACACCCGTTGAAATCATGCTACCAGCTGGTCAGCATCAACTGACGGTAGAAAAGCCTGGGTTTGAACCTTATAGCCGTCAAATGAACATGAACAAAGATTCCGTTGTATGGGCGAGTCTAAGGGAACAAGAGAACCGCCCAAAACCGGGAAAGCGATTCGCTGACAAGCTATCAAACAACCGTCAAGCTCCTAAAATGGTCGTTATCGGCGCAGGCCAGTATAACGTCGGTTTTGAAGCCAAACAGCCTGTGGTCGTTGATCAGCCCTTCTCTATCGCTGCAACGCCAGTCACGGTGAAGCAGTTTGGTGAGTTTGTTGCTGCAACAGGTTACGTGACGGAAGCAGAAGAAGGTCAAGGTTGTACCTCCCTTGTCAATGGCGAACCTAAACAGCTCCTCAATCATAACTGGCGTAAGCCGGGCTTTGACCAAGCAGATAACTCCCCTGTTGTTTGCATTACCCGTCAAGATGCCATCACTTACTCTTCGTGGTTAAGTAAACAAACTGGTTTCAACTACGCATTGCCTTCTGAGGTTCAGTGGGAAGTCGCTGCGCGTGCTGGTAGTGCATCAGATTTTTGGTGGGGCAACGACATCGGTGTTGGCAACGCTAACACAGGTTGGAGCGGTACCGCTTGGTCAAACAGAAGCACATCGCCAGTGGGCAGCTTCCCCGCTAACCCATTCGGCGTTTACGACACCGCTGGGAATGTATGGGAGTGGGCTGAAAGCCAAGCGCCAGTAGCTCGTGGTGGGGCGTGGAGCTTTTCTCCAAGCAGCGCACGCGTAGCGGAGCGTTTGGAACTCAAGTCCGACCTTAGCGCAAACTATTTGGGATTCCGAGTGGTAAGAAACATCTAGTCACTCACAATGACTAAATCATTGATGAAAGCCCGTCCCTAAGTATGACGGGCTTTTCTTTTATCGAAGCAACGCAGACTCGCTATACCCTATCAGGCATGAATAACAAGACATCGTTATCGCGATCTTTCTCTCTAGATAAAAATAATTTCATCAATAAATCGCAAACTAGTCCATTCCCCCCATGTCCGACTTTCTAGTAACTCTGTATAGTCATTCGCGAACAGGACATATTGCAGTATGTCTCTGTTTAAACACTGAATTTACCTCGGTGTCCCACTTGTTTTTCAATGTTATTACGCTGATAACGAGAAAATAAGTGGCTCTTCTACACGTCGTACAAGACTCGGTGATTAGTCACAGTGTTCTTGTCTTTACCGGCTTCTACGAGCCGGTTTTTTTTCGCCTAAAAAGCCCAAAATATGATACAGTCGCAATTAAATGTAAGAAATTACAATACATTTAATTTTAAGGTATATATCTAGTCACGATATGAAAAACCTCTCTCTCCCACCGCTAGCCTCCGTGTTTGAACAAATGCCAGGATGCTGGGGATGCAAAGACACCCATTCTTGCTTTGTTTACGTCAACAGCGAATTTTCTATGCTCGTGGGTGCCAGTTCTCCTGATGCCCTTATTGGCAAAAAGGGCACCGAACTCTCAACGTCTCTCTCTGCTTTCGCTGACGCTTTCCAGCAGCAAGACACTCAGGTCATGGAAACCAAGCGATCCATGCGCATTCTCAATGTCCACCCCTATCCCGATGGCCACTGGCGCGCACATGTATTTACTAAAGTCCCTTGGTATGATGATGAGGGGAATGTAAGAGGCGTTCTATTACACGGGCAAGCTATCAATAACAACGCCATACTAGAAGTCGGACAATGGCTGTGCAAAGCCATAGAACATGAAACTGCGATACCTCCTCACAAGAAAGATCACCCAGACTGCCCTTCTCTAACACCACGAGAATCAGAGGTTCTCTTTCTTCACCTTTACGGCAAAAAACCTCAATTGATCGCTCAAATTTTGGGGCTATCGGTTAAAACCATCGAAAATCATTTTGCCAATCTCAGAGTAAAGCTCGGCGCATCATCAAAAACAGAATTAGCCGACAAAGCTCTTGAATACGGCGTTGGCTCGCGTATTCCTGACTCCTTACTTAAGCAACAAATGGCCCTTGTCATTTCCGAGTAGACGCATTCAGCTTTAATCACACAGGCCTTTCTGCACAAAAAAAGCAGCGTAAGCTGCTTTTTAATATCACGAAGGAACCTCGCTAAATTTATGGAGCGAGGCGTTCTATGTCCCAAGAGCCATCGTGTATGTCTTGATAAACAAATCTGTCATGTAGTCTGTGTTCGCCGCCTTGCCAAAATTCAAATGAAGACGGCTTAACACGAAAGCCCCCCCAAAACGTTGGCACCGGCACTTCACCCTTCTCAAACTGTTGCTTGAGTTCCATGTATTTGCTTTCTAATGCAGTACGCGCAGTAATACGTTCACTCTGGCGACTCGCCCACGCCGCAAGCTGACTCTCTTTTGGACGCGACATAAAGTACTTCATCACTTCCAATTTACTTAACTTCTCAGCAGTACCGGTGATGTGCACTTGGCGCTCTAGTGGATGCCAGGGAAAGTGCAAGCTGATGCGCGCATTGTCAGCCAGTTGTTTAGCTTTGCGGCTACCGAGATTGGTATAAAAAACGAAGCCGCCATCATCTACGTGCTTTAACAGCACAATGCGTTGAAAAGGCTGACCATTTTCGTCAACCGTCGCCACTGTCATCGCAGTAGGATCGGGCAGCTTCGCGTCAATGGCTTGTTTGAGCCAGTGCTCAAAGAATTGAACAGGGTTTTCAGGCAGGTCTTTGCGTCTCAATCCGCCTTGGTTATATTCTCTTCGAATATCATACAAATCCATTGTGGTGCTCCGATTTCTGTTTTCATCATTTTGATGTGGCTGGTCTCTTTTCTCAAGAGAATTTCATGGCATTAATAACTATTCGGTATGCCAGAGAAATTCATCACTCGTCAGGGAAGCTATGCATCGACAAATATTTATTACGATCGTCACCCTCATTGGCTTACTTTTGGCAGCTCTTGTTGCGGCTGTCACTTACCTGTCCGTTGAAAAGCGCCTTAACAGCGACGTCAAAGAAGATGTCTACCAACTACAAGAAAAGCTAACCGCTGAGCTCGCCAGATATAGCGAAATCCCCGTCGTACTCTCTGCTGACCCACGTTTAAAGCGGCTGCTACGAGTCCCCAACAGTCCCCGACTTCTTAAAAACACCCATCAACTTCTGTCAGATTGGAATACACGTTTAAACAGTGACGTTCTGTATTTGATGGATCGCAATGGCTTAACGCTGTCATCGAGTAACCATCAAGACAAGGCAAGTTTCGTTGGGCACAACTACAACTATCGTCCTTACTTTCAGCAAGCTATTCAGGGTGACAAAGGACAATATTACGCATTGGGCGTGGTATCAGATAAACGCGGCTACTATTTTTCCTATCCCGTTTGGGATGAAGGATCCATTACTGGCGTATTAACCCTGAAAGTCGACTTATCTATTATTGAAAGAATTTGGGATCAGCAACAATTTGACTACTTGATTGCAGACCCACTAGGCGTGGTTTTCTACAGTTCTCGTGATGAGTGGCTTTATCAATCTCTCGCCATACTGTCTGACAATCAAAAGCAAGCCATTCGAGCGTCTCGCCGATATGGTAACTCATCACTCAGCAGCCTCACTCATTACACAGATCTTGCATCCATCAAGCCTCTGTCTACGCTGTCCTTAGGGATCCAGGCACAAGACAGAACACGAGTGCTACTGTCCAGTACCGATCTCGGCAGTGCTGGTTGGCGGATCTATGGCTTTATCCCCACCAGCAATATTTGGCCGGTAGTCATCCAAGCCGTGTTACTTTTTGCTACGTTTTACGTGCTTCTTGTTTTGGTCATTACGGCGTGGCTACAAACCTTAAAAACCCAAAGAAAACTGGCCAAACTCAATGATGGGCTAGAACAAACAGTCGCAGATCGTACCGCTAGCCTTGAAGAAACCAATTCAGCTTTACGTAAAAGCATCCAACAATATGAAGAAACACAACAAGCGCTACGACAAACCGAATCCGAACTGATTCAGGCCGCTAAGCTGGCGATGTTGGGTGAAATGTCCGCAAGTATTAACCATGAAATCAATCAGCCCCTTTCTGCCATGCGGACCTACACGGAGAACAGCATTAAGTTGATGCAACGAGAACGCTACGACGCAGTCAAGAGCAATCTCGCTACACTCAATGAGTTAATTAGCTTGGTGGCCGACATCGTTGCTCGGTTTAAGATCTTTGCTCGCAAGCAAAATAACGACCGCAAATCGCGTGCTGCCATTGACGATGTCATCAATGCATCAATCAAACTGTCAGAGGCCAGCTTCAACAAAATTGGCATCCACATTGACTGTGATATCCCCGAGCAGGGGCTGATAGTGAATGCCGATACCGTTCAACTTGAGCAAGTCATTCTGAATCTGTTAAGCAATGCTTCACAAGCGGTCGCCAACGAGCCATCAGCGCAAATAGGCATGACCATTGACACGCATTTAGACCGAGTTTCAATTCATGTATGGGATAACGGTCCTGGCATGGACAACAGCACAAAAAAACACATTTTCTCTCCTTTCTACACAACGAAAAAAGAGGGTCTCGGCCTTGGTTTGACGATTTGTCGTCGAATCATTGAGGGCTTTGGCGGCAGCTTACAAGTGCGAGATCATGCCTCAGGAGGCGCAGAGTTTATTGTTAACCTGCAGCGGCTTTACGATGGAGATGCCCAAGCATGACGCACGAGATATGGATTATTGATGATGAACGCGCGATCCGAGATGCGCTAAGCCAAACGTTGGAAATCGAAGGCTACCAATCGCGGGCTTTTTCATCCGCCCTAGAAGCACTTGCACAGCTTTCTTCAACCTTTGAGGGTGTGATTGTATCCGACATCAATATGCCCATCATGGATGGGATGACGTTTCTCACCCAAGCACAAGCCATTGACCCCGAATTATCCATCGTCATGCTAACCGGACATGGCGACATTTCAACGGCGGTATCTGCAATACGAAAAGGTGCTTATGATTTTCTCGAAAAGCCCTTTTCAACAAACCACCTTCTGGATGTTTTACGACGGGGTATCGAAAAACGCCGCTTGGTGATTGAGAACAGAGAACTAAAAAGAGAGCTGGAAACGCAAAGCGCACCAGGCCCACGAATTCTTGGAAATTGCGAATCGATAAAACAGCTAAGACGCTCCATTTCTCATCTGAAAGATCAATCAACCGATGTATTGTTGCAAGGAGAGAGAGGCACAGGCAAAGAACTAGCAGCGCGTTTTATTCACGATCACGGCAATCGACAAGATGAGCCATTTGTATCCTTTAAATGCCGTCAAACGCCAGAAGCCCTGATGGATCTTGAATTATTTGGCGCAGAGCAAAGTGCACTCTCTACGCTACCTACCCATAAAAACAACAAGGTAGCTGCAGCAGGACAAGGCACACTCTTTCTCGATGGTATCGAATCACTGCCGTTGCAGGTGCAGAATAAGCTCAATCAAATGCTTTTAGTGTCTCCTCGGCCTCGAATTATTGCGTCGACACGGATTGATCTCTCAGAAAGCGCCAAGCAAAACGGGTTTTCTCAATCACTACTAACATCACTTTCAGACACTACGCTGGTGTTCCCACCCTTACGTCAGCGACAAGATGATATCGTCACGTTATGTCAAAATTTCTTGAGAACAACCGCCTCTCGATTCGGTATTGCGCCACCCAATGTAGATTCAACGCAAAAAGCCAAAATTATCAACCACCCATGGCATGGCAATGTCCGTGAGCTAAGATCCTATGCAGAGCGATGGGTGCTCATGGGCGAGCAACCCTTAAATCAAGATAATCAAAGCAGTTATGAAAATGAACTTGATTCGCTGAGCGAACGTATGCAACAAGTTGAAAGGGCAATTCTTTTTGATTCTCTTAATAGACATAACGGCATGCTAAAAGAAGTTCAAACTGAGCTGGGTTTGGCACGAAAAACCTTGTACGAAAAGCTAAAAAAACACCATTTAGACAAGGAAAATTTTAAGGGCTGATTTCTCCTCTCAAATCCTCCGCAGCCCGCATTTTTACTGAGCTAAACTATAATTCAACATTCTCATTTATGAGCGTAAAGAGATGAGTCACTGTCAGTAGACTGATCCAAATTCGTGAGAACCTGATAGTTAAACTACTCTTACATAGTAAGTTTCGTTGATTTTATAGTTGGTAAAACAATGACAAAACGGGATCAGTCTGGAACCAGACTGCCAGCCAGTGAACACCTCGATTATATTGACGATAAAACGGCCGCACTTTTGTTGAGTTCACCCAAAAGTGCCAGAGTTTTATTGTGGGTTATCGTTCTATTTCTTTGTATCAGCGTTATCTGGGCTTCGTTTGCCGAATTAGACAAAGTCACAGTGGGACAAGGGAAAGTGATCCCATCGTCGCAGCTTCAAGTTGTCCAAAACCTAGAAGGAGGCTTGGTTAAGGAGCTGCTTATCCGAGAAGGCGATGTTGTCACCAAAGATCAGCAACTGCTGTTAATCGATGACACCATGTTTCGCTCTGACTTTCGAGAGCGCGTTCAAGAGTTAACGAGTTTACAAGGTAACTCCGTGACCTTGAGTGCGCTGATTAACTCGGTCGTGGTCAACCCAAATACCGATATTGATAACTGGCAACAGTCCGTCACGTTGCCACGCAATGAGTTGGTGTTTCAGCCGAAGTTTGAAGAGGAACATCGCACCGTTGTATCTAGACAGCGTGCAGAGTACCGAGAAAAACTCAACAATTTACAAAATCAGCTCTCTGTCACCTCTCAACAAATCCGCCAAAAGGAACAAGAACTGATTGAGGTGAAGTCTCGGGTGCAAAACCTCAGACAAAGCTACAACTATGCTCTCGAAGAGTACAACATCACAAAGCCATTGGCGGATGAAGGCGTTGTTCCTCAAATTGATCTGTTGAAATTACAGCGTCAGGTCAACGATACCAAAAGAGAAATGTCCTCAGCCGAACTTTCGTTACCTTCCCTTTCGTCATCACTTCAAGAGATGGTGTTCAAACATATTGATGTTGCCTTGAAGTTTCGGGGGGAACAACAAGAGCGTTTGAACGACGTTGAAGACAAATTGTTAGCCATGACTGAGACGCGAGTCACGCTGGCCGACCGTGTGCAACGTACTGTGGTCCTCAGCCCCGTTGATGGCACCATCAAGAAGCTTCACGTCAATACGGTAGGCGGGGTTATTCAGCCTGGCATGGATTTGGTGGAAATCGTCCCCAGTGAAGACAATTTGCTTATTGAAGCCAAAATCGCCCCTCAGGACATCGCATTCTTACGCCCAGGATTAGAAGCCATCGTCAAATTCAGTGCCTATGACTTTACCGTATATGGCGGATTAACGGGCATTCTTGAAACCATTAGTGCCGATACCATTCAGGATGAAGAAGGTAATAGCTTCTATCTGGTCAAAATTCGCACCGAATCGAACAACATCGGCGATGGCGAAGAACTGCCTATTATTCCCGGAATGACTGCGTCTACAGACATTATTACCGGCAAGCGCAGTGTGCTTGATTATTTATTGAAACCAATTTTACAGGCTCAGAAATCAGCACTCAGAGAATAAGCTGATCGAGAAACATTTGGGCTGGTTATTCAGCCAATTGAGGGGGAATGTGCTTTGAACTGGAAAATGCTACTTATTGCGTCTGCCGTCAGTACGCTATGCACACAAGCATGGTCGATGTCGGTCGAGCAAGCTGTTGCTACCACGATGGCGACCGATCCTGAATTAAAAAGTGCGTTCAATGACTTTATGAGTAATCGTGAAGACATTGATTCCGCACAAGGTGAATACCTGCCTGATATCAATTTAAACGCGGGTTATGGCTTTGAGAATATCGATAACAGCTCCACACAAGCAAGCGGAAAGAAAGACTACAACCGAAAAGACGCCAACCTAAGGCTGACACAGCTTATTTGGGATAAAACTACGCTTAATAATATTGAGCGTTCTGAATTCGAAGCCGAAGCGCAGCGTTATCAATTACTGTCAGATGCTCAAGACAAATCCCTCAGAGTGACTGAAGCCTACGTCGCAGTGTTGCTTGCCAAGCAACTGCTATCACTCTCTAAAGCAAATGTTGAAGTACACAACAAAATGCTTTCTGACATTCAGCGTCGCGCAGAGTCAGGCATAGGTTCTACCGCTGACCTTTCACAAGTTCAAGCGCGTGTTGCGCGGTCTTTTACCAATATGCTAGCGGCGAAAAGCAATCTTGATGATGCTCACACTGAATTTTTCCGCCTCGTCGGCGTAAGACTCGATGCGCCGATTGATCCAGAAGTAGATTCGCTCTATATGCCCCAAAACCAGGCTGAAGCGATAGAAATCGCTTACTCAACCAACCCTGTCATTAAGCTCGCCACTTACGATATTGATGCTGCGCGGGCGCAATACAGGCAAAACAAAGGTAGTTTTTACCCAACACTCTCTTTTGAAGCCAGCCAAAACTGGACAGAAGACGCCAATGGCGTCGAGGAAGAGGTCAACGAGTTCAGTGCCATGCTGCGCCTTCGTTTCAATATCTATAACGGAGGCAGCGATCGTGCCAACGTTCGACGCAGCGCCTATCAACTCAACAAATCCAAAGATGTCTTCGAAAATGCATCTCGTCTATTAGGAGAAAGTACTCGTCTCGCGTGGAGCGCATATGAATTGACGGAACAACAGAAAAAATATCTAGCACAACATGTTGATGCGGCTTCCGAAACCGTTATTGCTTACGAAAAGCAGTTTCGAATCGGCCGAAGGACTCTGCTTGATTTATTGAACACCGAAAACGAATTGTTTGAGGCCCGTCGTTCATACCTAGATGCTCATTACGCTCACATCACCGCCAAGTACCGCGTACTCAACAGCATGGGGAATTTACTTGACGCCCTGCGAGTAGATGTACCGGAGGAATGGCTTGATTCCGTTATTGAATAAGAAGGTTTGATTCATGAAATACGTTTGGCTTTTCAGCAGCATTCTGTTGTCCATTAGCGGCTGTTCACTTTCCGCCGATGCACCTCCCCTTGCTGAACAACGTTTTGATTTACTCGACGCCGATAACGATGGCGTTATTAACGCACGCGACTATTGTGACGATACGCCAAGTGTCGCAGTTATCGACAATGATGGCTGCCCAACATACCTTTTACATGAAAGTGACAATTCACTAAGAATTCAGTTTGCTAACGATGCTGCAATTGTCGAACCTGCTTACTTAGAAGCACTGGACAAAATGGCGGAATTCCTTAATCTTTATCCTGAAACCTCTCTTGAACTTCAAGGACATACAAGTTCTATTGGATCTAACGATTACAATGCTGACTTGTCTATCCGACGTGCCGAAGCAGTACAAGCACAACTTATTGAAAGAGGCATAGACGCCGACCGTCTCACCATACTCGGTCTTGGTGAAGGCGATTTGATGCTAGCCGACAGCACAGAAACCACACAATTGGTTAACAGACGTGTCGTTGGCCGGGTTAAAGGATTGAAAGGAGATATAAAAGAAGCATGGACCATCTTTACCCGACGGGAACGATAAGTGTTGAGATCGCTTAATGCTTAAGCGTGCAGCGCTTTTTTCATTGTTCCTGTTGCCGTCGATAATGACGTTTGCACTTAATAGCACTGATGCTCAGTGGGTTAATAAAGTGGCAAGCTTTTATGGCGAAAGAGCAGGAAAGCGCGTTACGGCTTGGCGTAACGTAGTTGCTGATGCTGCGAATCTCTCTGAACAGGAGAAGCTAGCAGCGGTTAACAATTTCTTTAACCAACTCTATTTCGTCAATGATATCGACCTGTGGGGAAAGAAGGATTACTGGGCAACGCCACTGGAGTTTTTAGGTAGCGCTGCCGGTGACTGTGAAGACTTTAGTATTGCAAAGTACTTCACGTTACGAGAGCTCGGGGTAGATGACAAAAAGCTAAGGCTTGTTTACGTAAAAGCCATCAAGCTAAATCAGTTTCACATGGTTGTTGCTTATTATCCCACCGCCTCTTCAGAGCCAGTCCTGCTCGATAATATTGATCCTGAGATTAAAAAGGCGTCGAAACGACGAGATCTGCTTCCGGTCTACAGCTTTAACGGTAGTCGGTTGTGGCTCATGAAAGAACGCGGTAAAGGTGAGCTTGCAGGCAAATCATCACGCTTAGGATTGTGGAACGATCTCAGAGCGCGTATGGGGTCTGTCAAGCTAAACAGACCGATCAAAAACTATGATGGGTAAATGTCTATGACTTTATACCGGCAATTGTTTACATGGATGTTGGCAATATTCTTCCTGCTGATCCTAGCGGTGACGGGCATTGAACTCAACACCACTCGTAACTTCCTGCTGACTCAGCAATCTGCTGAGGTGAATAACACAATCAATTCAATGGGGCTCGCACTCGCACCGTATCTAGAAGATGATGACAAGGTTGCCACTGAATCTGTCATCAATGCCTTGTTTGATGGCGGCTTCTATCAAGAAGTTCGGTTGAAAATGCTATCCGATGGGAGTGAGATTATCCGCGAGTACCCCGTCACCGTCGAAGGGGTTCCGAATTGGTACATTTCGTTAGATCTCTTTCCTGTCATCACAGAAGAACGGACGTTTACCAGTGGTTGGCTCCAACTAGCCGAAGTCAAAGTGGTTTCTCACCCTGGTTATGCCTATCGTGAAATGTGGCACTCTACCATCCAGCTTGGTATTTGGATTGGTGCGCTATTTGTAGCAGCCATGCTGATCATCGCTGTTCAGCTAAGTCGTTCACTCAAGCCACTCGCAAGCATCACCGAACGAGCTAGAGACATTGCACGCAACAAGTTTGGTGAACCGATTGAACTACCACCAACCACTGAGTTGAGAACCGTAGTAAAAGCAATCAACCAGATGAGTAGCCAGCTTGAAGCTTATTTCGAACAACAGGCGAAAGAGGCGGACAGACTTAGAGAGCACGCTTATAGAGATACCGTTTCCGGTCTAGGTAACCGCAGCTTCTTCGTGGGTCAGCTAAAATCTTGGCTCGCCGAATCAGCCGTTGGTGGTTTGGTGATGGCCAAAGTGGATTTGATCACCGACACCTATCAGAGCCAAGGCTTTGCGCAAGGTGATACGCTCGTTACTCAATTCTCCAAAAAATTGAACACAACTATCACAGATGCAGACGTCACGGCATCACGCATTTCAAAAGACGAATTCGTGATTCTTGCTCCTAACTGCAGCAGCGAAGAGCTGACACTGATTGGTGAAAGTCTCCTCGCCATCGTTAACGATATGCAGCACGACCCTATGGGGATCACACCTCCCAAAGTAGCCATCGGTCTGGCGGTCAACAATTCCATCAACCGCGATCCAAGTGTATTGCTTTCTCAAGTGGACAACGCACTTACACAGGCGCGTAACTCACCAAGCCACCCAATCTCGATGATTGACCAAACCGCAAACGATTCATCTATGGGCAAACAACAATGGAAAGCCCTTATTTTGGATGCTATCGCACACGATTGGTTTGTGTTTAAGCTTCAACCTGCATCTACGAGCGACAAGCAAGTGCTTCACCGCGAAGTTTTCTCTGCCATTGAGAAAGGCGAAGACTATTACGGTGCTGCGCACTTCCTTGGTGCTGTTGAGCAATTGCAATTGGGCGAATCATTTGACCGTTACGTAGTCAATCACATGATTGAGCGGTTGACGGACGAGCCGGAACTTGGTCCAGTGGCGATTAACTTAACGCAAAACAGTGTTACCAATGCATCGTTCATTCGTTGGCTGACCACTGCAATGCAAAAACATAGAAACTTAGCTGGGCGTCTGTTCTTTGAAATACCAGAAAGTGTCTTCGTTCGCTTCCCCGATCACGTTAGTTTGCTCACGGAACAAGCACACCGTTTCAATTTTGGATTTGGCGTTGATAACTACGGGCGTAACTTCCAGTCGTTGGATTACCTCAATAAGTTCAAGCCGTCATACGTTAAAATTGACTTTGCTTACACCAGCAACCTTGATGATGAAGCACAAAGCCACGTGCTAGCATCCATTTGTCGAACGGCTCACAACTTAAATATAACCACCATTGCAACTCGAGTAGAAACGGAAGCCCAACTCAACAAGCTTTCTGAACTGTTTGTTAGCGGTTTCCAAGGGTTCATCTTTGAAAAGAAAGTAGAGAATCATGGTTAAAGATCCACTCTTGCAATCTTTGGTATATGTTAGCCGTTACTTCGGTCAGTCAAACTCGCCTGATGCATTAGTATCAGGCTTGCCGATTTCTGATGGCTACCTCGCGCCATTTCTGTTTCCTCGCGCAGCAGAACGCGCTGGTATTGACGCCAAAGAAACAAGAATGAATCTTAGTGAACTCTCTGGGCTATTGTGCCCTTGTATCTTGCTTCTTAAAAATAATGAAGCCTGTGTACTGCTTAGTATCAGCCAAGAAAAAGGGGAAGCAGAAATTGTGACCCCTCACACCGAAACCACGTCTAACGTTGTTCTGATTACAGACCTAGAAGAAGAATACCTAGGGCGTGTTTTCCTGCTCAAAAAGCGCTTTCGATATGACGAACGTTCCCCCGAGATACTAAAAGAACGATCCGGACACTGGTTTTGGAGCACCCTGTGGGAGTCCAGATCCATTTATCGAGATGTATTGATTGCGTCGATATTCATCAATACCTTTGCCATTGCGACACCGATATTCTCACGTATTGTCTATGACAAAATTGTCCCTAATCTTGCCTTTGATTCTTTGTGGGTATTAGCGAGTGGCGTCTTCGTCATTTTCATCTTCGACCTCGTGCTCAAGATGTTGCGAAGTTACTTTATCGATATTTCAGGCAAAAAGTCTGACCTACTGATTTCTGCTCGTATCTTTCAGAAAGTCATGGGCATTCGTATGGAAGCTCGCCCGCCGTCCGTGGGGGCATTTGCAAGGCACATGCAAGAATTCGAATCGATAAGGGATTTTTTCACCTCCGCTTCCGTATCAGCATTGATTGACTTACCTTTTGCGTTCTTCTTCCTCTTCGTCATATGGATTGTCGCGGGCCCGCTGGTGTTGGTGCCCATCGTGGCGGTATTGATTCTCATGATACATGCCATGATTATTCAGAAACCGCTACGACGCACCATCGAAGAAGGGTCGCGCCTTTCATCTCAGAAAAATGCCAACCTAATTGAAAGCTTGGCAGGGCTAGAAACGATTAAGTTGTTTGGTGCTGAAAGCCAATTCCAATATCGTTGGGAAGAAGCCGTTGCACACATGGCAAACTGGGGGATCAAAACGCGCCGCTTAACCGACTCAGTGCAGAATGCCGCTGGGTTTATCCAGCAGTTTGTTAGCGTTGCCATGATCGTATTCGGTGTCTATCTCATCTCCAATGGCGACCTTACTATGGGCGGCTTGATTGCAGCCACCATGTTGAGCTCTCGTGCCGTCGGCCCACTGGTACAACTTTCTCTGTTGTCCACCCGATACAACCAAGCTAAATCAGCGATGGAAATCATCAACCAGCTGATGGAAATGCCGTCTGAGCAAGAAGAAGGGAAGCGCTACATTCACCGCCCTATCATTCGAGGGAAAATCGAATTTGATCGCGTTAACTTCAACTACCCCAATTCTGAAGTATCGGCGTTGCGCGACATTTCTTTCACCATCCTCCCCGGAGAAAAAGTTGCCATCATAGGACGTATAGGTTCTGGCAAGACCACCCTTAGTCGCTTATTGATGGGCCTGTATCACCCTACAGAAGGCTCAGTGAGGATTGATGAGACCGACATCAGTCAAATCCACAATATCGACATACGGCGCAATATAGGCTGTGTCCCGCAAGACCCCGTTCTGTTCTTTGGTTCTATTCGCGACAACATCACACTCGGGCGTCCATTAGCTGATGACCGAGACATATTAGATGCCGCCAACCGCTCAGGCGTCACCACATTTACACAGCGCGACCCCGCTGGTTTAGAACGACAAGTGGGTGAAGGAGGTAATCAGCTTTCTGGTGGTCAACGCCAAGCTATAGCCATTGCACGCGCTTTACTTAGCCGGCCACCCGTATTGATGATGGACGAACCAACCAGTGCCATGGATAACCGTTCTGAGCAATACATCAAGCAACAATTGGCAACACTGCGCCGTGACGAGACATTAATCTTGAACACGCATAAGACAGGCATGCTAGACATCGTCGACCGCATCATTGTTATCGAACAAGGAAGCATTGTTGCTGATGGTTCAAAAATGGCGGTCCTTCAAGCGCTAAAAGAAGGGAAGGTGCAAAAAGCGGGTTAGCAAGTACCGAATACCACCCATTAAAAAAGCACCCTTAGGTGCTTTTTCTATTTGATTTCCACGTGTTTATTTACAGTGTAAATGACGGTATAAGCATCAAAGTGGTTCCGCGATGACCTCTTTACCATTGGTAACAAAGCGACCCGCCCCATACTCATTGGAAATATTCAATGCAGTGTCTCCAATATGAACATGAGCACCTGGGTAGCAATTTTTCAATACATCGATGGAGTACCGGCGATAAAGAGCGCTCAATTCGGAGGCACTGCTTTCCATCTTTGACTTGATCTCTGCTATACGTTCGAAGTGGTGTGTCTTAGTCCATGAAAGACGCTCTATGAGCTCGTCAGGCCGTTTGTTTGCTGGTTGCTGCAACAGCTTCAATTCAGCGTCTTTTACTTTCATGAGCTGTTCATGTTCGTGGTCAAGTTCTTTCGATAAGCTCTGAGTTTCTTCCATCAATTCACTCAAACCTGTAAAAGCATAAACATGAGTATGCACACCCGAAGCCGCCCCCAGCGTAACTACCTGCACGCCACGCTCAGCAATGTGAGTTCCTCCCGTGAGCGTTCCGGTTCGTTTAGCCTGATCACTGACAATGAGATGGTCATGAGTATACGTTTTACAGTGCATAGCGTGCTGACTAATCGTAATGTCTTTTCTAGCTTCAATGCTCGCGTACTGAGCAAACTTTGCAACCACAGACCCCTTAGCTTTAATCACTGTAGTAATTTCTTGATCTGACTGAACCTGACGACCCAAGATGCCATTATGTATAATGATATCACCGCCAGCCTCTAGAGAAGCTGACTCAACCACACCACCAACTGTGATTGAGCCAGTCGCCTGTACTTTCATGCCCGAGTTGACATCACCGTTAATGACCACACTTCCCTCGAAGTTTATGTGGCCAGTAGCCACTGTGACCGACTTCATGCAAAGAGCATTATCAACTTCAACACCATCAGGATGTAAGATGGGCATCCCTGCTGTTTCGGAAACAATCACATTCTCGTCATTCGCGCTGAATTTACTGCCAGGATAGAGCTTGAGGGGTAAGTCTTTACCCGTCGTCGTAGGCAAAACTTCACCCGTGACTCGGAATCCTTCAATACCTTTTGTTGGCGGAATACGTTTTGCGAGTGGTTGCCCTTCCAGTACTGTGATCATTCTGCCTAGATCACGCATGTCGACAGTTCCATCTTCACGCTCTTGAGGCCGCAATACACGCGCTTTGCTATCTTGTACTAAGTAAGCAATCTTGGAGTCTTCACCTGGTGTCGGCCATTTGCCTGAGGCTATTGGAACTTCTAGGTACTCGCCTGGCTTTAAGCGTGCAGATGCTGTAAGCAATTTCTGCAATGTTTGCTTTTTAACACCTCGCACAATCTGCGATTTTTTCAAAGCACCCAGTAAATCATTTCCTTTTATCGGGTTACCGCCGCAAGCACCGTTAACTCGAAGAAGCGCAGTCATCTTTTGATCGTCGAAGCGAGCACTAACCGTCGCATCGCGGCGTTCTGCCACAACGACATCATCAGGCTCCCCTTTCCACGCATCATTCGATGCATTGATTTTCTCGAGAACAGTCTCTATCGTCTCGTCGAAACGAAAAAAACTAGCCACATTGTTTTCTTGAAGCCAGTTAACAATATGCTTTTTCTCTATCTGGGGTGCATCTTCTTCTGCCTTTGATACTACGGTCATGTAAACCCTGCGACCATCATTGGACAGCCGCAAAAGCTGTTGCAGCATGGAATCCCCTAAATCAGAAAAATAAAAATACGAACGAACATCACGCTAGCATTGTACCCAGATGCAAGACTCAGACAGTATCACCGCAACAGGCAAGTTAGATTCAGATCGCATTAAATAAACCACAAGTGGCTCAGCTATGAAACGAAAGCCATATAAATGAATTATAGAGAGTTTTATCCATTCTGCTTTAATTGAGCGGGATTAATCTGTTTAACCGACATACAAAAAAAGCACACTCTATCAGCGTGCTTTTAAAATCAGTAAGTTATTTAAGAAAATGACTGTCTCATACCTAAGGTGACAAGGCTTGATGCATTTCATCAGATAGCCACTCATCTAAACTAAAACCGTAACGAAACTTGCCTTCTTCTTCGTTATTTTGATAAACAAGGCTGCCCTTTAGCTGAGGGACATCAACCACGTTCAAATAACAACACGCAGCAAGTTCTATATTCTCATCAGTCACGAGCCCTAAACCGCTCCTGCTGACGTCACGTATAAGGACACGGTGTCCAAATTCCGACTCTTCGTGATCATTCTCTATATGGTGTGGAGTAACGTGCAGCCGGGCATAGATGCCACCATTACCCAGTTCGACGCGCTCTTGAAATCGCTTACATGCACTTTCGCCACCAGATTGTTCAATCAATACATCGCATAACTTTTCATAGGTCTTAATCATACTGGCTCCCCCCACCGCACCAACGAGTCGTCTTGCAGCAAGTTTGTATTATATTAGCATTCCGTTACACCAAGTGTATTGAAAGTTAGACGCACAAGTCATGAAACCTTGTTTAATTTTGAGGGTTTACAGTGTAAATCACTTACCGAGATATCTCGGCTTGTACTCGCTGCTTGCGGATCAATTGGCGTTTCGTGATAAACGCTTCAAACAGCGCGGTATCAGTCGTAATGATTTGCTCTTTCGGCAAACCCACTTTATGGATCAATTCAGAAACACTGACAAGATCGCCAACATTATGCGCGAAATGGGCGTCTGAACCCGTCGTTACCCAAGCTCCGAGTTCTTTTGCCAATGCCGCAATCGCTAAGCAATTCGGTTCGCTGCCCTGCCTAGAGCCATTAAGTGATGAGTTATTGAGTTCAATGGCAACACCACACCTAGCGGCTTCTCGAACAACAGCTTCTGCGTCAATAGGGTAAGAAGGGTTGCCCACATGGGCTATAGCATCAACGCATTCAGACCTCATGGCATTGATTAAAGCCTGAGTGTGCGTTTGTTCATCTGAAGAACGGAACACCGCCTCATGAAGGCTCGCATTCACCCACTCCAAATCCCCATAGACGTAGATAGGCATGTCGAGCTCACCGTCGCCATTCATAATGTTGGCCTCAACGCCTTTAAGAAGGCGCACACCGCTCAAAGAGGAAGGTAACACACGTTGATTTACGAAATGCCAATGATGCGGTGC
Source organism: Enterovibrio makurazakiensis (assembly GCF_050336585.1). NCBI lineage: Bacteria > Pseudomonadati > Pseudomonadota > Gammaproteobacteria > Vibrionales > Vibrionaceae > Enterovibrio > Enterovibrio makurazakiensis. Next base: position 16,372 of record NZ_JAKJSE010000031.1, on the reverse strand, counting down.
ACCCGGCATCGATGTGGCGTGATCAGTGACGCACATATACTGCAGTCCAGCTTTGGCAGCGGCAGCAGCATTCTCTATCACCGTACTATATGCGTGACCGCTCGCGAGAGTATGCGTATGAGTGTCAGCAATAAATTTCATTCGAGTTCCTTTTCGTTTGCGAGTTGTTCTGACACCCAAAAACGAATGGCAGATTCTGTTTCTTTGCGTCCTTGATAATTACAATCCCTAGCAACATCCTGCCAAGAGCGACGCTTGACCACACGTTCAATCAACGCCGTACATGCCCTATCCTGATTAAAAAAGGCATTATTGAGGGAAAGCCAATGGACAAACCAACGCCATAGACTTCCCGTCACTAGATCATATCCCAGTATACCTTCTGCGAATAAAGACACTTGTTTTTTGGCCAACAAACAAGGTGTCTCGATGCAAGGTATTCGATACAACAGCTGCGCAATGAGATAGGGGTTCATCGCCTTATATTGCTCATGAAGCTGAAGTGTGAAGTTCAAACCAAAGAGTGTGTTTGCGTTGCTTAGCCAACACTCTGTTGTAGATAGCGCTTTTGCCATCTGCAATGAATATGTTCCACTCGCCGCATCTCTCGATACTCCCAGTCGAACGGGAAGATAGGCCAACGAAGACCAAAATTGAAAGAGTTCAGAATTGACGCCGTAACTGGTACCGATCGTGGCAATGTTGTTTTCCCTTGCTAAACATTCCATCGCGACTACCAGCGAGCGCCCTATTCCGCAGTGACGAACTTTGTCCAAAACAGCAATACGTGTAATTCGAAGCAAAGGCGTCAGCAACGGGTCAATGATTCCCGTATGCGTAGCTAAACTCTGTGCAAGAAGATGGCCTTTCACTCGCCGCTTACCTGCCACGACCGCTTTCGCCAAATCCTTATCGAACCCGCCTTCTTGTTGGGCGAGAGCAACGCCAACCAACGTGTCGCCTTTAAACGCCGTTATTAGAGACTGATTGCGCCCGTCAAGTAACTGTACCAAATCGTTAGGTGAAGTCTGGTAATGAGCACTGACCAAAAGCGCGAAGACTTGCCTTAGCAAAGATTCATCATTTAACAATTCGTGTTGAGCAATGAAACGAAGATTTGTCTCATCATTTGCAATGGCATTGTTAGGCTCTGCATCGAACAAGAAAGTATCGAATAGCCATTGCTCCAACAAGTCATTTTCGGACCAACGAATCGGCTGTTTCAATCGAACCTCTTTCCAGCCTTTCGTTCTCTCATCCAGCAATTGGCGAAAGCGGATGCTGAAAGAGCGTCCCGTTCCTTCGTAACCATGCTCAGTGGTAGAAAATACCACACGGCTATAGTGCTCGAGGCAGGCATCTAACATAGGAAGAGGAATCGCAGCCGCCTCATCGACCAATAGCAAGTCGCATTCAGGCCGGTTAAGCAACAAGGCATCGGGGGCAACAAATACCAACTCGCTGCCATTGTCGCTCCTTAAACCGTACTTGCCCTCGCGGCTAATGCCACCCACTGAAGCAGCGTGCTGAAGTAAGATATCAACATTGGCGACTGTCGGCGATGTGACGATTAATCGCTTCGTTGCAATACGCATAATTTTGGCAGCAGCCAAGCCCATGGCTGATGATTTTCCGCGTCCACGATCAGCAACCAATAGTGCCGGACGACGACGATGCCCCAACAAAACACGCTCAATCGCATCAATTGCGGTATCTTGACCCAATGTAGTTTCGCGTTGAACAACATTTTCGGTATCAGCAATGGAGGCTTTGGGGAGCCAGAAAAGCCCTGATTGACAAAACATCGCTGCATTGGAGTGAGATGAAAAATCTATAAAGCGCTGACGAAAACCTGAAATTGCTTCTTCTTCGTTGTTGACGAGAAAGAACAGTAGCTCGCCCCCGCGAATGCACCCACTGATCGCACAAAGCTTTTCAACGTCAATATGTTCACGCACATCAAGCGCAAGTGAACCAATTTCTTGTCCCAACAACTGTCTGGCATCGTTCCACTTCAAACGGGGAAAAGTTGCCTCATGGAATACACTGGAATCATCCGTGACGACAGAAATACCTGGTACGGCAGATACCAATCTAAACGTAAAATCTCGATCACCGCGAATAAAAACAGGCACACGAACATTTCCTCGCTTTGCCATTTGGTGGAGTTGTCGTAGAGCAGAAATAGGGTCAGAAAGCACGGGGTCGCCAATAGTTATCAAACACAAAGTCATGATACCGGAACGACGGTGGATTCAAAAAAAAACGTGCCTATAGGCACGTTTTATTTAATTAAAATTGATTTAAGATGTCGTCAATCAAGGCGAGATTTGATAAACGAGAGAATCGCTTCAGCATCCTCTTCACTCATTTTCTTTAGGCTTATCGACAATGCATCACCCTTACGGCGATACGTTGCGCGTCCTTTAACGAGCTCAGTAGACGGAGCCTCTACTTTTGCAACCGCGGGTTTCAACGATTCGCACCACTGTTCCAAAATCAAAGTCACTTCGCGAGTAATGCGGCTTACGCCTGATGCATCCACCGTTTTCCAAACTGGGTTCTCATCAAGCTTAACCAAAAACATGGTCTGCTCATCATGAGTCAGAGAGAAAAACATACGGTGCAACTTAACAATGGTAGGTCTGCCTAGCTCACCGACACTTGGATAAGCTTGTAACAGCGACAAAGGCAAAGCGGCGGCCTTAAGTGCCCCACTCACTAATGCTTCACTACATTGACATACTTTCGCCAATTCTTTTTGGTCAAGCACATCACCACGCTCAAGCATGGTCTGCATCTCTTTACCGCGTTCAAATAGTGAAAGTGGCTTATGCGCATTCGCGACGTCGGACAAGAACTTTGCGTGCTTACTGTTGATGCCCTTGGCAACATAGATCAGAAAATCTTGATTCGCCAAGATACATGACATGCGACGGCGACTACCGTCGAGCACTTCTATCTTGTCATCTTCAAGCCAACGTCCAACAGCAGGATACTGTTGGCCGCGGTCCTTCAACGTCACCAAAATATCTGACAGCGCCAATTCGTTTAGAAACGATTGTTCACGCGCATTTTCAGAAAACACCGAAGTGCGAGTCACCACATCTGATGAAGGAACACGAACCAGCTCAAATTCCACCGTCGCTTCACCGGCAACAGATAACTCGATCACAGCGGCTTTCTCAGACGCTGCCTTTTGCGCTTCCTGTACAGTGGACGCACGTCGCTTATCCGCTTTCCCAAACAAACGCGCATTTAATTCAGAGGTTTTAATGGCCATTTAATCACTCCTGATTGCGTTGCGACCAGTGACTGTGAAGCACGCGCTCAAGTTCCAGTCCTGCTCGGTGAACCGCTTCTTGTGCGGTAGAGAGTGTTTTCTTGCCGCCCTCAAAATCCTGAGAAGTCAGGTCAAACACTGTACTGTAGGTATCTGCACACGTCTCAAACGCACGACTACGTGGAATAGTTGCCATCATCACTTGATCACTGAGCAGGTAGTTCATCTCTGTCAGCACAGAAACCTGCTTCTTATTGTCATCTTCGAACATAGTCGGAACAAGACGGACAAACTCCAGCCCTGGCCAATCTTCAGGAAACATTTGATAAACGGTTGGCAAATGTTGAAAAAAGTTAACAGTAGAAGCCCAATCCAAGCGTTTCGCCGCACAAGGAATCAACAAGGCATTTGACGCATACATCGCATTCCACACGAGTGGGTCGATATGTGGACCAGTATCAACCATGATCACGTCAAATTCATCAGCAATTTTATCAATCACCTTCTCTTTGAGAAGCTGTACTACATCTAATGAACCATCAGTTGCCAAGCTCTGCCAGGCTTCGGCGTTAAACATCGCATCTTCAGGGAAGGCTGCGATGGTTTTCAAATTGGGGTATTGAGTGGGTAAGAGCACATTTTTCATCATGAACTCTTTGTCAGCTTCCTGAGGCGTGTTTTCCAACATCACATCGACAGCAGAATATATCCCCTCTTGTTCAGTTACGCTAATTTGAGGGTTTAAGAAAAGGCGTAGAGACCCTTGTGGATCAAGGTCTATCAAACAGATGCGGTAACGTTTTTCCAAGTTGAGCGCCAAACACGCCGCAAGATGTACCGCTGTCATCGACTTGCCGGTACCACCCTTTTGGTTCTGAATGTTGATCACCCACGGCTTGTGGTTTGCACCTTTGCCTTGATGGAACGCCGGCATTTTTGCCGCTTCCATAATATTGTGAGCTTCATCTAAGGTGATTGAATAGTGATTGGCGTTGTTCTTTGTAAACTGATGTCCCGCTTCTTCCATTCGCGTAATGGCTTCATCAAGCTTACGACGAGTTAAACCAGAACGCGTTTCCATTAACGCTTTCGACATTGGTGGAAACAATTGATCATGACGCTCTTCCATCACGATTTCAATTCTATCGGCTTGTACCTGTTTGGTTTGCTCTGCAATAGTTTGCAGGTTTTCTATCGTCTTTTCCCTATTCATTTTTCTTTTCGCCATAAAAGAGAATTAAAATGATTGTACAACATATAACGGTACTTACAATAAAAAGCTGAACAAGTTGCTTAAGAATCAAGATCGAGGTCACTTTAATACAATGTAATAGAAAACTGCGCAAAATTCTGTGTCTAAACTTGCGTAGAAATCTCCAACATTTAAAGTGTTACGGCGTCACCTTTTTACAATGTAAACCAGAAAAACATCGCTCAAAGTGCTAAAAAATGCCGGAACGTTGAAAACACCCGACTAGATTACGGTGAAATGTGTTTCGACATGATATTTATCATTACGACGATAAAAAAGGCAAAAAGAGAAGAGAGTATGCATGATTCCTGCAGACAACGGCTCTCTCTTGATCATGTTTACGGAACAATGATCAAGAAATGAAAGACAATAGCCGAATGAATAGGAAAGCGCGGGCAAGATACCTTGATCATCATTCCCTACAAGTTCAGACAATAAGGAACAATGATCAAGGAGAAATTCAGTGCAACAAATCGACATCTCTTTCTGCTGTTCGATCCTCAACTACCGAAAAAATGATCAAGACAGTTTTGATTGTAAATCCATGTTGATCACCACTCGGAACGATGAGTGGCACCGTCTAAATTACGACTCATGCCTTTTCAATACTGATTCGAGAGCAGAATCAAACACTAAAGAGCCTGAATATAGGAAGGCAGCGTTGAATGCTAGTATTCAGTTGAAATACCGAATGAGATGCTTGATCATTCTTTCGTACCTCGGACACATATGCATACCTGACTAAATTACGCGTGATGTAATTTCAATTGAACGTATTCACATATGCGCTTGCGTAAATACCGTTCAACAATCCACTTAGAATTGGCAGAAACATGTAAAACAGAGTCCAAATCGCGTTTTCATGATCATCTTTCCGCTCCTATTTGAAAAGAAAATTTCAACAGCGGTAGAAAAATATAACGTTATACCCAATCAGAGAGCGAACATCTGTGGATAAGCTGTGATCGAACCATGATCATTCTTTTGGGCCATTGATGATCACGTTTTCATAAGTTTGATGATCATAGTTTCGCATGTCTAATGATCATGCTTTCAAACATTTAATGATCATCATTCCGTAATAAACATGATCATGCTTTCGATGGGGTCATAAATATTAAACTTAATTTTCAATGCTTTACGTTAACAAAGACGCCCTGATCATAAGATCATATAATCATTTAGATCCTATCTAATCATAAAGATCAGTTAAAAAGACTCTTCAAAAAAGATCTTTCTTTCTTCATTTTTTTCTATTAATCTTCTCGGAAAGATGGCCTAATTACGGTCAAGTGTATTCTGATAACCTTTCGGCTTAACAAGGAGCTGTGGCGAGATGGCCTCAAACCCCGTTGAAAAAATACTGATCACAGCCCCACGATCACACAAAGATGGACACCTATTTCAAGTTCATGGTCAATTGATCGATTGGCTTCCCCAGTATGAACATTTCAAAGGGGTAACTAAAAGCATTCTTGAGCTGCTCAATTTAATTTCATTGCGTGGATTCGCATCAAAAGACGGCTATGTCTCCACAACAGAATTGATTGAAGCGACAGATGGACATCTCACTCGTGCAGCAATTCAACAGCGTCTTCGGGCTGCGGTGCAAATTGGATTGTTTAAACAACAAGGAGTTCGATTCGAAGAAGGCTTGGCCGGAAAAACCATGCTGCATCATTTTGTGAATCCAAGTCAGCTTATTTCTGTACTTGGCGCATCAGGCTTAATGTCTGAAAAAGCCAAAGTGATGGAAAAACAAAAGCGATCCAAAGCATTAGCTCAAAATCATGTTAATAAGCAACTGCTTAGCGAGCACGGGTTGGGCATTCCGCCTTCCATGCAGGATGAGAAAGATCACATTGTGATCGCCCCAACCAGTTGGGCTGGGATCATTGACCAAGCACTTGCGCCGCCACGCACGAAAAAGAGCTATCAAAAATCCATGGTCGCAATCAGTGGTACTAAAGCGATCATTGAAACACGATCTTCAAAGTCGATCATGACTGTGGATGATCTGATGACGTTGTTTGCGTTGTTCACATTGACGGTTCAATACCACGATCATCATCTGCCAAATTACGAACTGCAAACTCAAAAGATCGGTAACAAAACGCCCGTTTATATTACCGATATCTTGTCTCTGCGCGGAAAAAAGGACAGTGGACCTGCCCGTGATTCTATTAGAGAAAGTATTGATCGTATTGAATTTACTGATTTTCAGTTACATGAATTAACAGGTCGTTGGCTCAGCGAAAACATGCCTGAAGGTTTCAAAAGTGACCGGTTCCGATTTATAGCTCGTACTATAACGGCCTCAGAAGAGGCGCCTCGAGAAGGAGAGGACGGCGAAATCCGTATTAAGCCAAATCTGTATATCTTGGTTTGGGAACCGTCATTTTTTGAAGAATTGATGACACGCGATTACTTTTTCTTGTTCCCGCCAGAGATCCTTCGTCAGCATACCTTAGTATTTCAGCTCTATAGCCTCTTCAGAAGCCGTATGTCGCGTCGATTAGAAGATTCGATGACACTGAGTGACTTGAACCAGAAAATCGCTAGAAACATCGAATGGAGACGTTTTTCGAGTGATCTTATTCGTGAGCTTCGTAAAATGGCGAAGAAGGAAACGCAAACCGAGGATGTCTTCGCACTGAACCTTTACGGTTACCATCTCACTGTGTCGCGAATGGATGATGATAAAAAGCATTCGGATTTCAGGATCGACATCAAGTGTAATGTCGACGAGGTGATCCGATATTCCCGTGCCAAAACGTACAACGAAGGAAAACGATCCTTGGCACCTACAATGCCCAACCCCCTTCGTAACGAGATTCTGCCCAAGCAAGACCTTGATCAGCTTTCCGGGATCATTGATGGTGAGTTTGAACCTATCCAGCGCAAAGAAAAGCGCGGAGGCCGTTTAGGGCGTCGCGTTAAGCAACGTAAACATCTCGTTGAGATCAATGCTGATGAATTGACGATCACCTTGTCAAAGTACACATCATCAGAAGCTTTGCAGCGCAGTATTACCGCTTTGTCTGCAATGACAGGTCACCCAGTTGCCACAATTGCAGAGGAGTGTCAGTCGTTCATGGACAAGCTTGATTGGCTGCGGGTAGACGGCGATATCATGCCTTATGAAACGCTAAGTAAAACCATCGAGTTTTATAATCAGCAACAAGATGTCAAACATTTGTCCATTGAGCGTTTGATCTCTGGTCTTGCCGTTCGACGTAAAGTTTGTCGCCAAGTTTATGACGGTCATTTAGACAGTTCAGTGCTTGCAGTGTTGGACGAAGTCGCTTCAGGCGGTTAATAAATATGACGCTGTATTGACAGAACTCTGACATGGGAAATTTCTGAAGCTACTAGGATTAAAGGCGAATAGATACCTTTGTCCTATTGGCATTCGGGGCCACCCGATGCATTATTTGCTAACCCGTTGACGAGCCCTTATGGCTCGTTTTTTTTGCCTAAAATTTCGGCATTAGTTCTATCAATATGACAAATTGAGAAATTACTCATACCGCAAAATATTGCAAATTTGTTAATGCGATGCTAGCGTTTAACCAGTGCCGCAGATATCGGCCTGCCGTCCACAATGGCAAAGCAAGCGCAATATCCCCTCAATTAAAACTTCTAAGAATTTGGTTGTCACCCGGAAGGGATGCTTGTCGTGAGTGGGCCGCTTCGTGCGTATTTTCACCGGTCAATGATCCATAGGGAACACTGTGACTTCCAAGATCCTGAGCACTTCAGATCTCAAAGCCTTTAAGCGGCAAGCGAAACAGCAGCGACGTATCTTGCAATGTACCCACATGCAGGCGCTGGAACTGATCGCACGCCAAAATGGTTTTGATAGCTGGCATCAGGTGATAAAAATTGCAGAGAATTGCGCCAATAATCAGGCTCAAGACGAAGCATCGAGCACGCAACGCGTGCTGTTGGATACCTCACTGTACACGTCAGTTCCTTTCGGTTGGTTGATCGGTCGAAAACCTTACTCGGATTTTTCTCTTCCTATTGAAGATAACCCCAGCTTCGAAACGTCGGAACTTGAGGTGCCATCTTCTTTGTGGAAAACAGAAAAAGACGTGTAATGCCGGGATGACGCGACAGGGAGTTTTTCATGAAACGTTCTATTATCGGAGCTATGTTCGCCTCTTCTCTACTCAGTGTTAGCGCATTCGCAGAGACGATTTCCATATCATGTGGTGCGGTAGGCCAAGAGTTGGAACTATGTCAGCAAGGGGTTGCGGCTTGGGAAAAAGACACCGGCCATACTGTAAAAATTGTCACGACGCCAAACTCAACCACCGAGCGACTTGCCTTGTATCAACAGCTACTTGCGGCGGGTGCTAACGACATTGATGTATTCCAGATTGACGTGATTTGGCCGGGTATCCTCGGAAACCATTTCATCGATTTGAAGCCGTATTCGAATGGTGATGAAGCCAGTCACTTTCCTTCCATTGTTTCCAATAACACAGTGAAAGATCGATTAGTCGCCATGCCGTGGTTTACCGACGCTGGCGTGCTCTACTATCGTACCGATCTACTCGAAAAGTATGACGAAGAGCCACCTGAAACGTGGGAGGCGTTAACGGAAACTGCCGAAAAAGTCATGAATGGTGAACGCGAAGCGGGCAATGACAAGATGTGGGGCTTTGTTTGGCAAGGGCGTGCTTACGAAGGATTGACCTGTGATGCGCTAGAGTGGGTTGCTTCCTACAATGGCGGTACCATTGTCGATCAAGACGGCAAGATCACCATCAATAATGACAATGCGAAACAAGCACTGACTACCGCGGCAGGGTGGGTTGATACGATTTCTCCGCCTGGCGTGCTCAACTATGGTGAAGAAGAAGCGCGCGGCGTTTTCCAAACGGGTAACGCGGTGTTCATGCGCAACTGGCCATACGCATGGTCACTAGGCAACAGCGAAGATTCTCCAATCAAAGGCAACATTGGTGTTGTTGCTTTGCCAAAAGGCGGCGATGATGGCAGCCATTCAGGCACCTTGGGTGGCTGGCAGCTTGCGGTTTCCAAGTACTCGAAAAATCCAGAGCTAGCGGCAAGTCTCGTGATGTATCTAACCTCACTTGAAGAGCAAAAACGTCGTGCGATTGTTGGCTCCTACAACCCTACCATTGAATCCCTCTATGAAGATGAAGAAGTGCTGACTGCGGTTCCCTTCTTCGGCAGCCTCTATGACACCTTTGCAAATGGTACGCCGCGTCCGTCTACTGCGACTGGCGTGAAATATAACCAAGTTTCTAATGCGTTTTGGAATGCGACCCATAGCGTTCTGTCTGGCAGTAAAGATGCAGACGCTGCATTGACGAAATTGCAAAAAGATCTCAAGCGTATCAGTCGCGGTGGTCGTTGGTAAGGTGGCTTTCATGCAGTCAGGCGTACTAGACGTCTGACTGCTGCATTCAAAAGGAAATACTATGGAACAGACAAGCGCTCTCACGCGGAAACGCGTACGCGCCGCTTGGTGGTTTCTCGCGCCTATGCTCATAACCCTTGCCATGGTGGCGGGGTGGCCATTGCTGCGAACCTTCTGGTTCAGCATGACCAATGCCACGCTCGACGGCAGTGGTATCACAGAGTTCATTGGGTTTGATAACTACTTCATCTACGAAGACGGCGAATACTACGGCATTTTATTTGACCCAACATGGTGGCAGTCAGTGTGGAACACCCTGTACTTTGCTGTTGTGTCAGTCAGTCTAGAAACTGTTTTCGGCATCATTGTGGCGTTAGTGCTCAACACCAAGTTTAAAGGGCAGGGGCTAGTTCGTGCGGCAGTATTGGTGCCGTGGGCAATTCCTACTATCGTTTCGGCAAAAATGTGGGGCTGGATGCTTCACGATCAATTCGGCATTGTGAATGACTTTCTGATGACATTTGGTCTAATCGCAGCCCCCCTTGCATGGACGGCAGACAGCGACATGTCGCTCAACGTGGTGATTGCGGTCGATGTGTGGAAAACCACACCGTTCATGGCGCTCTTGGTCCTCGCTGCATTGCAAATGCTGCCTTCCGATTGCTACGAAGCCGCAAGAATCGACGGGATCCATCCAGTTCGCGTGTTTTTCAAAGTGACGCTTCCCTTGATCATGCCTGCGGTGATGGTGGCGGTAGTCTTCCGTGCCCTTGATGCATTGCGGGTCTTTGATTTGATTTACGTCCTCACACCCTCGAATGAAGCCACCATGTCGATGTCGATATATGCACGGCAAAATTTGGTGGATTTCCAGGACGTCGGCTACGGATCCGCAGCCTCAACATTGTTGTTCTTGATTGTGGCACTGTGCACCATTTTCTACCTCTATATCGGGCGTAGAAACATGAATGAGGGGACTTAACATGGCAAAAAAATGGTATTTGCAAGCCGGTTTTTACCTGCTCGTTGCGGTGATCGTTGTTTTCTCCGTGTTCCCGTTTTACTACGCCATTGTCACCTCATTCAAGTCTGGATCAGCCTTGTTTGAAGTGGAATATTTCCCTTCAGTGTTTGATTGGAGCAACTACGCATCCGTATTCTCTGGCGGGACGTTTGGTCGGAATTTGCTCAACTCTGTGGGTGTTTCTACCGTGGTCGTCGCCATTTCACTTTTGCTTGGCGTTACAGCCTCTTATGCGCTTGGGCGTATAAGGTTTAGAGGGCGAAACGTGGTTCTTCTTACGATTTTAGGCGTGTCCATGTTCCCACAAGTGGCAGTGTTGTCTGGGTTGTTCGAGTTGATCCGCGGATTGGGGCTTTATAACTCCATGCCCGGTTTGGCCTTGGCTTACATGATCTTCACTTTGCCGTTCACGGTTTGGGTGCTGACCACCTTCATGCAGCAATTGCCATTAGAGCTGGAAGAGGCAGCGATAGTGGATGGTGCAACGCCGTGGCAAATCATTACGAAGGTGTTGATGCCGCTGCTTTGGCCAGCGTTGGTGACCACAGGCTTGTTGGCGTTTATTGCTGCATGGAATGAGTTCCTGTTTGCACTGACGTTCACCTTGACCAACGAGGAGCGAACTGTGCCAGTGGCGATCGCCTTGATATCGGGCGCGGGTCAATATGAATTGCCATGGGGCACGATCATGGCGGCTTCAGTGATTGTCACTGTGCCACTCATTGTGATGGTACTGGTATTTCAGCGCCGCATTGTTTCAGGCCTTACTGCGGGCGCTGTGAAGGGATAATGACAATATGACACAACAAACTATGCCTTGGTGGCGTGGCGCAGTGATTTACCAAATCTATCCGCGTAGCTTTTATGATGCCAACCAAGATGGAATAGGGGATTTACCGGGTATCACCCAGCAACTCCCATACATTGCAGCATTGGGTGTGGATGCGATTTGGCTGTCGCCATTTTTTACGTCTCCAATGAAAGATTTCGGCTATGACGTCTCTGATTATTGCGATGTTGACCCTCTGTTTGGGTCGTTAGACGACTTCAAAACATTGGTTCATGCCGCACATGACCTCGGACTCAAAGTTATGATTGATCAAGTGCTTAGCCATACGTCGGATGAGCATGCTTGGTTCGAGGAGAGTCGCGTGAGCCGCGACAATGCTAAATCGGATTGGTATGTCTGGGCCGATCCTAAACCTGACGGTACGCCGCCGAACAATTGGCTCTCGATCTTTGGTGGGTGCGCATGGCAATGGGAGAGTCGCCGCCAACAGTACTATCTTCACAACTTCTTGGTCAGCCAGCCTGACTTGAACTTTCACAATCCAGATGTGGTTGAACATTTGCTTGAGGTTGTGAAATTTTGGCTGGATCTTGGTGTGGATGGATTTCGTCTAGATACCGTCAATTTCTATACCCATGACCGTCAATTGCGCGATAACCCGCCATTGTCTGCGGGTGACAGCAAATCACTTGGCGTACCGGGTACCAACCCGTATTCCATGCAAAAGCACCGTTACGATATTTCGCAGCCGGAGAATATTGGGTTTCTTAAGCGCTTACGAACACTGTTGGACCAATATGATCACATCACGACAGTGGGGGAGATTGGCGATGACAATCCACTGGCATTGATGGCGGAATACACCAGCGGTAACGACAAACTCCATATGGCGTATACCTTCGATTTGCTGAACGTGCATCGCTCTCCGTCGTACTTGGCATCAGTGATCAAAAACATCGAAGCGGCGATTGGGGATGGCTGGCCGTGTTGGGCATTGTCAAACCACGATGTGGTGCGTTGCATCTCTCGATGGGGTGACAAAGAGTCTGATCCATTCGCCTATGGCAAGGTGCTGCTTGCGCTGCTGACCTCGCTAAGAGGCAGTGTGTGCTTGTATCAAGGTGAAGAGTTGGGACTTCCTGAAGCCGATATTCCCTTCGATAAGATTCAAGATCCTTACGGCATTCCGTTTTGGCCCGAATACAAAGGTCGAGATGGTTGCCGCACACCCATCCCTTGGGCAGCAAAGCAAGATCACGCGGGATTCAGTGAAAATGAGCCTTGGCTACCTGTTGATGTGCGACACAATGCGCTCGCTGTGGATCGACAGGAAGCGGACGTAAATAGCATGCTCGCGCATTACCGAGGCTATTTGCGCTGGCGTAAACAGCACCTTGCACTGGTGAATGGCGATCTCACTGACCTGTCGTCAAGTTTGCAAGGATTGTCCTTTGTTCGTTCTACGTCTAATCAGACAGTGATAGCGGCGTTCAATCTCACTGACTCAGAGATGACCATGACTTTGCCCGCAGGCGATTGGCAAGCGTTGGAAGGACATGGCTTTACCTTTGATATTCGTGATGACTCGGTCATCTTGCCACCGTATCAGGCGGCATTCGCAACAAAATTAAACGGGTAAGGATGCATTATGGCTGAGGTCATTTTAAAGCAAGTAAATAAGAAATTTGGCAAAGTTCATGTTACCAAAGATGTAGATCTAGATATTCAATCCGGTGATTTCGTGGTGTTTGTCGGTCCATCGGGTTGTGGTAAATCGACATTGTTGCGATTGATCGCGGGGCTGGAAGATATCACCAGTGGCGAACTTATGATCGAAGGGCGTGTTTGTAACGATCTTCCACCACCAGAGCGTGGGATCGGTATGGTATTTCAGTCTTACGCGCTCTACCCGCATATGACGGTCTACGAAAATATGGCCTTTGGCCTTCAATTGGCTAAAACCGAACCGAAAACCGTGGATGAAAAAGTGCGCGAAGTGGCGGCGGCATTACAGCTAGAACCTCTGTTGGAGCGGAAGCCGAAAGAGTTGTCGGGCGGACAACGTCAGCGTGTTGCGATTGGTCGAGCAATTGTGCGTGAGCCAAAAGTGTTCTTGTTTGATGAACCACTGTCAAATTTGGATGCGTCTTTGCGTGTACAGATGCGTATGGAGATCGCTCGCTTGCATGAGCGTTTGGGCGCAACCATGATCTACGTGACACACGATCAGGTTGAAGCCATGACGCTCGCTACCAAGATCGTGGTGCTTGATGCGGGTCGAGTGGAGCAAGTTGGTTCGCCCCTTGAGCTATATAATCACCCTGCAAACACGTTTGTGGCTGGCTTTATTGGTTCGCCAAAAATGAACTTTTTAACGGCTGATATCGTGGAAACAGGGGATGTGATGACACGTGTGCAAATTCACCGTGGTCAGGAAATCACCGTGGCGGCGAATACTCGTCATGCCAAGGTCGGCGATCCTGCGGTGATAGGTATTCGTCCTGAGCATATTCAGTTTGGCGAGAAGGATGCGATACAAGAGGGGGGTGTTGAGCTTAGTGTGGTTGAGCAATTGGGTAACGAATGCTTGATGTATTTCAATACACCACAAAGTAACGACCCCGTAGTTATTCGCATAGAAGGGCAAACGACGATTCGTGCGGGAGACAAGCGTTGTATTGAGTTCCCTGCGGAATACTGCCATCTGTTCGACAAAGACGGTAAGGCACACCCGCGTTCTGTCGTGGGAGAGACCAAGCCTTCACTGGTTGTTGCTAACGACTGACGCGTTGAGATGCGTTGATTGCAAATTAGCTCGTCAGATCTCAGTAACATAAACTAGAAATGAAAGAGGCAGGGATGATCCCTGCCTCTTTTTTTGCTTAATCTTTGTGAATTACCACGATCGTGGTCCAACACCGGAATATGGGATCCCTGTAAGCTCTGCCATGTCTTTGTGGAAGGTCGCCAGATCATCAATCACAAACTTGTTGAGGTGATCATGTCCACATGCTCGTGCCATCACTTGCATCAAGTGTGTCGATGCATTGAAGAAGTTTTGTAAGCGCTCTGCGCCAACGTCCACGTTCATGCGTTTGCGAAGCTCTGGGTCTTGCGTTGCAATGCCTGATGGGCACATGTTTGAATTACACATGCGCGCGCCGACACAACCAATGGCTTGCATTGCGCTGTTGGATAGGGCGATACCGTCCGCACCCAATGCCATAGCTTTCACAAAGTCGCTCGGTACACGTAAACCGCCAGTGATGATCAGTGTTACGCCGTTGACACCTTGCGAATCAAGGAAGTGACGTGCACGCGCCAATGCGGGAATCGTTGGCACGCTGATGTGGTCACGGAACATGACAGGGGCTGCACCTGTACCGCCACCACGTCCATCAAGAATGATGTAGTCAGCGCCCGCTTCCAGTGCAAACGCCATATCACGTTCAACATGGTTGGCACTGAGTTTGAAACCAATAGGAATGCCGCCACTTTCTTTTCTCACGTCATCCGCAAAGCGCGCAAAATCCGCCGCGGTTTTCATGTCCGTGAACGTGGACGGGGAGATGGCATCGGTGCCCTCAGCAATGCCGCGTACTTGAGATATTTTCCCTTTGTTTTTGATACCTGGCAGGTGACCACCAGTACCCGTTTTTGCCCCTTGACCGCCCTTAAAGTGGAAGGCTTGGACTTTTTTCATTAAGTCTTTGTTGTAACCAAACTCTGCACTGGCCAGTTCGTAAAAATAGCGGCTGTTGGCAGCTTGCTCTTCGGGCAGCATACCGCCTTCACCTGAGCAAATTCCCGTACCCGCTAATTCAGCGCCTTTGGCTAACGCCACTTTCGCTTCTTCAGACAGTGCACCAAAGCTCATGTCGGATACAAACAGCGGCGTTTTCAATGTCAGCGGTTTTTTCGCATTAGGGCCAATCACCAATTCGGTGCCTACGACTGCGTCGTCCAGCAATGGTTTGGCCGCCATTTGCGCCACCATGATTTGGATTTGATCCCACTCTGGTAATTGATAGCGAGGCACACCCATAGAGGTCATAGGACCGTGATGCCCAAACTTAGTCAGGCCGTCTTTTGCAAGCTGGTGGATCAGCTCCACGTTCGGCTCTTCTTTCGTCGCTTTTGCGGCGGGTTGTGTTGCCGCGTCAGTAACGATCACTTCTGGCGCGGGTTTACCCACATCCTCTTCGGTATAGCGTGTATGTGTGCCATCGCAAAAGGGTAAGTTGGCAGAATGCTTACAGGCACAGAAATAGGCTTCGCCATCTTTCTCTGCTTTGTAAGCGAGCGGGGTGATATCAGTACCTGCATGGGAACCGTCGCAGTAGGGTTGTGATGCTGAGCGCCCACAACGACAGTAGTAATACTCTTTGCCTTTTTCTAGGTCGACTTTTGTAGGTTTATTATCAAACACGACAGGATCTGTCATCAGTATCTCCTTTTAAACGACATAACTTCCACTGTCCAAGCTTGTTAGGTTTTATAGAGGGCTTGGAGATCACAGTATGGTCGTAATTTACCCTGTTTGTGTGTTCAACAATGAGCATTTTCTAAATTAGAGGCATCTTAGTATGGTGTTAATCAATATAGGATTTATGCTTATAAACAACTAG